>JBHHZX010000076.1:0-12547 GCA_046758265.1 Phycisphaerae bacterium | reverse complement strand
TTGAGAATAATACGGTTGGTCTCCTCACTGGCGGTCACCAGGAGCTCGCGTCTCATCCGTTCCGAAGCCGACATCTCTTCCGCCAGCTCGTCGAGCAACTGCTGCTCGCGGTCGCTGAACTCGCTAACGACCTGCTCGATCGCCATCGCTTCGTTGTTCCGCGGGTGGTAGACATAGGTCTTGCGCTCTTCAATCGGTTTGCTGTCGAGCTCCACGATCAGCTCTTCCACCAGATCCAGGTACCCGGTGGTGCCAGCGGCGATCACCGAGTTCGTGCGGGCATCGACCGTGAACGCCAGCCGCTGGCGGCCACCTTCGCCGACGCCTTCGCCCAGCTCCAATCGGAGTTCCTCTTCGTCCTCGCCGCCGCGCGCCCCCGCCCGCTCCTGCTCGAAGAGCTCCTCGAGCATCTGGACCATCTCCTCGGCATCGGAGTTCCACAGCTTGAAGACGCGGATCTTGGCGGCGTCAGGCGGAACATCGACCGCCGCCGCCAGCGACTCCATGAGCGGCATGGTCTCGGGCGGCGCGAGGATGGTCAGCGAGTTGGTCCGCAGATCGTCGATCACCACCACCTCGGAACGCAGTCCCTTGAACGTCTCGGTGCCCAGTTCGGGATGCTCTGTCTGGAAAACGAGCATGACTTGATTGAACTCTTCCTGCCGTGATCCGCCGCCGCGCGAGCCACCGCCCACGCTGCCGCCACGACCCTCCAGGATGCTGCGCAGCAGCTCGCCGGCATCTTCGGCGTCGGCCTCTTCCAGTTTGAAGATCTTGACGACGGCGCCCGCGCCCTCTACCTGGTTCAACTTCCTGACGAAGTCTTCGATATCCTTGACGACCGCCGGCGGACCGATCGCGACGACCGAATTCGTGGTCTCGTCGTGGGTGACGGTCACGTCCGCCTGCGCGCCTTGGGCCTGCGTCTGGAACAGCTCCTGCGCGCTGCGGGCTAGCTCTTCCGCGCTGCCGTGCCTGAGCGGGATGATCCGCGTGATGCGGCCGGGCTCGGCGGGCCGGTCGAGCACCTCGATCCAGCGCTCGAGCATCAGCATGTCCTCGGCCGACGCCGCCAACAGCAGGCTGTTCGAGTAGGGATCGGCGGCGACGTGGATCGGCGTCCCTTGCATCTCGCGATCCTGCTCCCGGCGGCTCTCCTGGATCATCTCTTCCAGCAGCGTCGCAATGTTGGCGGCACTGTTCAGCCGGACGGAGCGCAGCTTGAACTGCACCGTCGGATCGAAGGCCTGATCGAGGTTGTCCACCAGATTGTTCGCCTCGAGCAGATAGTCACGCGTGCCGGTCAGCATCAACGAGTTGCTGCGAGCGTCGGCGAACACGAACAGCACATTCTTCTGACCGCCCTCGGCCACGTCGCCTTCCGCGTCCTTCTTCTTGTCGAAGAGTTCCTGCAACAGCCCGGCGAGCTTGGCCGCGTCGGCGTATTCCAACCGCCGGAACTCGCTGTCCACCACGCTGTAGGGCTCGGCCCGGTCGAGCTGGACCGCCAGATCCTCGACCATCGTGAAGATTTCCGGCGTGGCCAGCACGATCAACGTATTCGAGCGGTCATCGGCCTCGATGATCGCGCTGTCGCGGGCCTCGTTTTTGTCACTGCCGAGCGCATCGAGCCGTTTTTCCAGCAAGTCGTCGAGTTTTTCTTGCAGCGTGGTGGCCTGGATGTTCCTGAGCTGCACCACGTAGGGTTTGATGCTCAGATCGACGCTGGGCCGGTCCAGCTCGGTGATCAACCCCGCCGCTAGCAGGACAGCGTCTTTGCGACCGACGACCAAGACGGTATTGCTGCGCGCGTCGTGGCTGACGACGACGTTGTAGGGCAGGCCGCGGCCGGCGAGTCCCGGGGGCACCGGCGGCAAGACGCCCTTGTCGAATCTGGCACTGTCGCCCCCTGACGGCCGCTGGAGGGCTTTCTTCGCATCGTCGAACATCTCCTGCAACAGGTCGGCGACCTGTTCGGCGTTGGCATACTCCAGCGCGAACGACTTGACCTCGACTTCCGCACCGATGGGCAGCTCGTCGAACAGTCCCGCGATCTCGACCAGCGCCTCGTTGTTCTTCGGCGTCGAAAAGATGATCAGCGCGTTCTTGCCCTTCTCTGGCAGAATGCGGATCGGGCGGTCGAGATCGAGCGGCGGCAGCTCGCGGCCGTCCGCGGTCGTCAGCAGCAGCTTGCGGATCTGGGCCGCGGCCTCGGCGCCACGGCGACCACCTTGCCCGGCGGCCGTTCGCTCGACCTCGATCAGGCCATTGAGCGTTTCGGCGAGGTCCTCGGCGATAGCATTCTTCAGTTCCAGCACGACGACGCGGGAAACGGCCCAATCGAAGCGTTCCTCCTCTTCGCCGAGCTCGACGTCGATCCCCTGCACGAGCCGCTCGATGTCGGCGATGTCCGAGGCGGTGCCCACTACCAGCAGGCTGTTCGAGCGGTCGATCGCCCGGATCGAGGCCACGGCATTACTGGGCGTCTCGCGGATCTTTTCGAGCTCGGCCCACGCCTCGGAAACCAGGGCGGCCGCCTCACTCGCCTGCATGTGCTTGAGGGGGACCACCTTCGTTTGCGTATCCGCAATGGCATCAAAGTCCAGTTCGCCGATCATCTCCTCGATCATGGTCATGTTGACTTCCGAGGCGGTCACGATGATCGAGTTGCCGCGGGCCTCGGCGATGATGCTGACGCGGTCGACCCGGCCGACGGTGTCGGAGAGCGTCTCGATATAGGCCTTGACGGCCTGCTCGAGCATCGGTGCCAGCGAGGCGGCCTTGGCTTGCTTAAGCTTGAAGACCCTGATCTCCGTGGCGGGCGTCTTGAGTTCCATCAACGCCAGCATCTGCACGATGAACTCGACATCCTCGGCATCGCCGGTGACGACGATCCGACGCGCGTCGAGCGGGGTGGCCAGCACCTCGCCCTTCAGTTGCCCCGTGATAGTTGACAACGGGCCGGTCGGCTGGGTCTGCGGCTCGTCGGCGGGGCTCTCCGCCTGGTCGGCGCTCTGCATCCACAAAACGAGCGGCGACACGCCGAACGTGCCGATGAACGGAGCCCCCACACCGGCGGGGGCCAGTGAGTAGCGCTTGGCGTTCGGCTGCGGCGGTTGCCAGAGCCAGCCTCGCCGCCGGCTTCCGCGGAAGCGGCTGCGGTCCGAGGAGCCGCGGCCGGGCGTCGAACGCCGGGACCTGCTGCCGGGCGAGCGGCGGAACGAAGTACCGCGCGTGCCGGAGGAGCCGCCGCGGCGCTGTTGTTGAAGGTCATTGATGAACCCCTGGGCTTCCTGCGACGACAGGTTGACCAGCTCGATGATGCGGGTGACCGGCTGGTAGACGTCGATCTCCTTGAGCTGCTGGACAACCGTCTTGACGACGGCGTACTGCGCGGGGTCGCCGGCGACCATGATGACGTTCGTCTCGGGGTTGGCCTGCACGGTGATGAAGCGCGGCTGACGTCCCTGGCGCTCGGCCAGCAGCCGCTCGCTGTCGTTGACCAGCGCCTCGACCTGCTGCGCGAGCGCCACGGCGTCCTGGCCCCAGGGGACCGGAATCAGCTCGAACTGGTTGGTGCCGGTGTCGGGCGTGTCGAAACGCTCGACCAGCGAGGTGACGAACGCGATCTGCCTGGTCGAGCCGTACACCGTGATGGTGTTGTTGTTGTCGTTCGGCAGAAGCTGGAGCCCGGGTCGCACGTCGCCGGCACGACCCGCGCGGCCGCCGCGTACGTCCGCCTGCGGGCCGACCTGATCGAGGAACGGCTGGATGTAACTGACCAATTGGGTCGGTAGCGTGTCCTTGACCGGCAGCGTGGCGAACTGATAGTAGCCTTGCATGACGCCGTCCATCTTCCGGATAACTTCCGTTTCGACCCGGTCGATGTCCTCCCCCCGGCCGTAGACCATCACCGCGTTGGAAGACGGCTCGGCGATGGCCTGCACGTCCAGGATCGCCCCGCCCCCCATGACGCCGGGCATCATGCCGCGCACTGCGCCGCGGCGAGAGGGAGCACGGCGTCCGGCGGATCCCGGAGCGCCGCCGCCCGCCGCGAAGCTGTTGATCGCCTCGGCGACACTTTCGGCGGGCACGTTATCGAGGACGAAGACGCGGAACTGTTTCTGCTGCTCCGCCGGCGTAGGGGCGTCGATCGCGTCGACCAGTTGCTGGACGAACAGGAACGTCTCTTCCGAGCCGACGACGACCACGCTGTTGCTGCGCGGGTCGGCGACGGCGGTGAAAGCGTCGATGTCGAGCTCGCCCCTGCCGAGTTGCCGCTGGAGCGCCATGAACTCCAGCAGGGCGCTCTTGACCGAATCGACGACGACCTGGGCGTCGGCGTGCTTGAGCGGGAAGGTCCGAATCAGAAGCTGCTCGCTGGGCTGGTCAAGCAGTTCGACGAGCTCGACCATCTTCTCGAAGATCTCGTCGGGTGCGCGCACCAACAGCTTCTTGCTGTTTTCGTCCGGGACCACCACGATGCGACCCTGCATCTGCGCCACCGCGCCCCGCGCGCCGCGCGGACCGCGCCGACCCGACACGGCGGACCCGCCGGCGCCGCCGAAGATCTGGATCAGCTTGTCGGCGACGACCTCCGGCCGGGCGAAGACGACATCGATTTCGCGAATGTCAAAGCGGTTCTGACGATCCAGGCTTTCGATCTGCGCCAGAATCAGCTCGCGCTTCTCTTCCGGCGCGAAAACGAGAATGGTGTTGGTCGCCGGCTCGGCGGTGATACGAATTTCCAGGCCGCCGGGCTGCGGGGCTCCGCGACCCCGCGGACCACGCCTGCCGGCGCCCGTCACGAACATCTCGCTGACGGCCTGCGCAATGCCGACCGCGTCGCCGTACTTGCAGACATACATCTCGACTTCGGCGATCGCGCCTGTGATGTCGAGTCGTTTGATTTGCTCCTCGATGGTGTCCACGTCCTTGGCCTGCGCAACGAAGATAATCGTGTTGCTGCGCGGGTCGCCGGAGATAGTGACCGGTCCGAGGTCGGCCGGTGACCCGCCGCGTCGTCCGGCGCCGGCGGCGCTGAAAATATCCCGCAATAGCGGCAGAACATCGTCGACCTTCGCCTCCTTGAGCTGGCGGTGCTTGATGACGACCACGCCGCCGCCTTCGACGCCCTCCATCATCCCAATAACCTCTTCGATGATCGTCATGACCTCGGGCGGAGCAGAGACCAACAGCGAGTTCGTCACGGCGTTTGCCACGATCTCGACCGACTCGATCTTGGCGCTGCCCTCAACGCCACCGCCGATCGTGACCATCTGCTGCTGGAGGATTTCGAGCAGTTGCTGCTGCGGACTGCGACCCCGCCCCTGTGGCGTCGGGCGGCGGCGGGCCTTGGTGAGGCCCAAAACCTCTTTGATGTTGTTGGCGGTCTCGACAGCGTCGAGGTTCTTGAGCTCGAAGACCTTGACGTCCACCTCAGCCGGCTTGATGTCAAGCTCGCGGAGCAACTGAATGATGTCCGGCAGTAGCGCTTCGTCGCACTTGACGATCAGGTAATTGTGGCTGGCGTCGGTGGCGATGCGGACCCGGCGGCCGCCGGTTACCCCTCCCCGCGCGCCGGGCTGGGTGCGTCCGCCGATCATCTGCTGGATCTGCTGCATCAGACCCTGCTGTTGATCGCGGCCCTCGCCCTCCTTGCCGCGCTGCCCGCGCTGCTGCGGCTGCTGCGGCTGCCGCTGCTGCGGCAGGCGTATCTGCCGCTCGTTGAACATCAGGTCGAGGATGCGCGAGGCGGCGTTCACGTCGCCTTTGCTGAACTTGAAGATCCGGATCACTTCGCCGCGGCTCAGGTCCTCTTCGAACAGAGCGATGGCTTCGTCCAGCTCATCGACCGCGTCCCGGGGACCGTGAAGCAGGATGCGCCCGTCGGGGAGCACCTGCATCGTGGCCCGTTTGCGCTGCGCCGGCGCTTCTTCGTCCTCGGTCACGGCCGCGCCCGTGGTGGCCGCGGCAGGCTCGGCTACCGGCTCGTCGTCGACCTGGAAAAACGCGGTCAGCACGACGCCGCCGAACAGGTGGGGCGCGGCACCGGCGGCGCCGGGCGTGATCTGCGCGCGCGGCCTGCCCTTTCCGGCACGCTCGTCCTCTTCCGGATGCAGCTCGATGATGATCGACTCGATTTCCTCCATCCCCGCCGGTGGCTGCTCGACGTCAACCTCGATCTCACGCGCCTTCAGGTATTGCAGCAGGCGCTGGCGGTCGCCGGTGAAGTCAATGGCACGGATCACGATTTCCAGCTTGGCGCGCTTCTCAAACTGACGGATCAGCCGCTCGATCTTCGGGTATTCACTGGGCCGGCAGATCACCGTAAGATAGTCACCGAACCAGGGGGCTTCGATCGTCGGACCGCCGCGCTCCGGCGGTGGGAAGAAGTCCTCGAGTTCCATAGCGATGTCCCAGGGGTCACCCCGGTAGACATCGATGAAGTACAGTTGCTTTCCCCCAGCAAGCAGATCGCCTTCACCCTCCTCCGGCGCTGCGTCGAGCTGGGCGATAATCGCCTCCACCTGGCGCATCTTGCGCCGGTTCGTCGCCACCAGCAGCCGGTTGTTATACTCGTCCTCCGTCACCGTGACGTTGTCCGCCGGATTACGCGAGGGCGGAAAGATCCCGCGCAGCGCCTCGGCGACTTCGAACGGCATCGCGTATTCGAGAACGAAGTACTGCAATTCGGGAACCATCTCGCTGGCGGCTTCGAGCTCCTTGACGAGGGTTTCGACCTCCGCGACGTCCTTCGGCAAGCCGGACAGCAGGATCGAGTTGCTGCCCGGGTCGGGCACCACTTTGACTTTCATCGGTGCAGCGCCGCGACCGCGCGGCCCGCCGCCCTGCAGCATCTGCGTGACCGTCTGAGCCACCTGCGCCGCGTCGCCGTTCTCGAGCGGGATGATGTGGATGATCTCGCCGGTGTCGACCTCCTCGTCGACCATCTTGACCAGCTCGGCGGCGAGCTCCTGGTAGTCCGGGGGCGCAAAGACGAACAGGCGGTTGGTTTCCGGGTCGGCCATCACCGCCGTCCGCTGCTGCGTCGTCCGACCGCGGGTGGCGCCCTCCCTTTCCGCGATTTTCGCCCTGAGCATCTGGTCGACGTGCCGCTGGACCTGGTCGGCCCGCGCGTTTTTGAGCACATACTGCTGGCTGATGGCCTCATCCGGCGTTTTGGCCTCGATCTGTGCGATCAGCGTTTCGATGAAGGGCAGGTGCTCGGCCGGCGCGATGACGACCAGCGTGTTCGTCGTCGGCTCGGCGAACGCGCCGGGCTGCATCTGGCCGCGCTTGCCGACCCGCCCCATGCTGCGCAGGAACATCTGCACCTGGGCGGCGACCGTCTGGGCGTTGAGCACCTTCAGGTCGTACGTCTTGATCTGAAGCCCGCCGGTGTCCTCCGCGTCGATCTTCGCGATCAGCGCCTCGATCTGCTCGAGTTTCTTCGGCGGGGCCTTGATGACCAACTGGTTGTTGCTGACGGTCACGTAGACGTCTTGGGCCGAAGCCTGCCCGCGTCGCCGAGTCCGACTGCCGAACACGTCGTTGATCATGTTCCGGGTTTCCCACGGGTCGGCGTACTTGAGCTCGATGGTGACGACGTTGTCCTCCTCGACCTCGATGTCGAGCTGCTCCACCATCTCCCGCACTTCCGGCATGATCGACTCCGGCGCGAAGACGATCAGGCGGTTGGTGCGTGGATCGGCCGAGACGCTGAAGTCCTGCGTGCCGCGACTGCTCTTGCCCCTGGTACGTATGCTCGTCCGCACGAGGTTCTGCACCGGGCCGACGATCTGACCCGCATCGACGTACTCGAGCTTGAAGAACTCGGTGACGAATTTGGCAATCTCCAGCAGCGGCTTGAACTGCTCCATCATCTGCTCGACCCGCTCGAACTGATCCACCGTCGCCGTGACGATCAGCGCGTCGGCCGGCGGGTAGGCCGTGACCGAGATGCGCCGCTCACGGGCCTGCATGCCGGCGTTGACCGCGTCACGAACCTGGCGGGCCAGGTCGTTGAGCCGGTTGCCCATCCCGGGCAGTTCGTACGTCCGCACGATCGTCTTGTGCCCACCGACCTCGTCGAGCTTCGCGATGAGCGCCTCGACTTCCTTCATCTTCTCGGCGGGGGCCATGGCAACGATGCTGCGACCGCCGATAACGTCGAAGCGGACCTCCTTGCCGGCCTGCCGCCGGCCCCGACCGCCCGAGAGATACGTCGTGTTCAGCACATTGCGCACTTCCCAGGGGTTGGCGTTCTTGAGCTCGAAGATGCGCGGCGGGCTGATCGCTTGGGCCGCCGCTTCGTCGAACTTGGCGGTCCATTCGCGGATTTCGGCCAGCTCCTCCTCGGCGGCCAGCACGACCAGCGAGTTGGTCATCGGCTCGACGCTGATCTGGATCTTTCCGGCGCGGATCTTCTGCTGGAGGACGGTCCGGAGGGAGTTGTACACCGTGTTCGCATCGCCGTTCTGCAACGAGATCGTTTCGATGCGGGCCGGCTCGTAGAGTTCCTTGAACTTGTCCATGGCCTGCTGGATCATCTCGAACTGATCCGGCAGGGCCGTGACGATCAGCACGTCCGCCGCCGGATACGCCGTCACCGAGATGCGCCGTTCGCGGACCGGGACCTGGGTGTTGACGGCGTTCTGGATCTGGCGGGCGAACTCGTTCAGGCGGCTGCCCATTCCGGGCACCTCAAAGGTGCGCACCTCCGCCTTGTTGGAGCCGACTTCCTCGAGCTGGGCGACGAGAGTCTCGATCTGCTCCATCTTGCCGGCCGGGGCGTACACCACAAGGCTGCTGCCGCCCATGACCTCGACGCGGATGTCTTTGCCGCCGCTGCGGGCGCGCCCGCTGCGTTGCACAAACGTCGTGGTGAGGATGCCGCGCACCTCCCATGGGTTGGCGTTCTTGAGCCGGATGATCTTGGGCGGGCTGACGCGCTTCTCCGCCCCGGTGTCGTAATTGGTCGCCCACTGGCGGATTTCTTCGAGCTCCTTTTCCGCCGCCACCACGATCAGCGAGTTGGTCATCGGCTCGACGCTGAGCTGCATCTTGCCGGCGCGGATCTTGTCGCCCAGAACCCGGTTGAGCGCCTGGTAGACCATGTTCGCGTCGGCGTGCAGCAGCTCGATGGTCTCGATCCGGGTGGGCTCATAGAACTGCCCGAACTGTTCCATCGCGTCCCGAATCAGTTTGAACTGGTCCTCCATCGCCGTGACGATCAGCACGTCCGCGGCCGTGTTCGCGATCACGGAAATGCGGCGATCGCGGGCCTGGACCTGGCTGTTGACGGCCCGCTCGATGTCGCGGCCAAACTGCGTCAGGCGGGTCCCCATCCCCGGCACCTCGTAGCTGACGACCTTGGCCTTGTTCGAGACAACCTCGTCCAGCCGGTTGATGAGCTCCTCGATCTGCTTCATCTTCTCGGCCGGGGCCTTGGCGACGATGCTGCGCCCGCCGAGGATATCGAAGCGAATCTCCATGCTCCCGCGACGGCGTGCGCCCCCGGGCGGCGTAAAGGTGGTCTGGAGAATGCCCCGCACCTCCCACGGGTTGGCGTTCTTCAGCTCGAAGATGCGCGGCGGAACGATCGCGATTTGCGCCTCTTGCTCGTACTTGGCCACCCATTCGCGAATCTCGGCCATTTCCTCTTCGGCAGCCGAGACGATGAGCGAATTAGTCAGTCCCTCGACGCCGAGTTGAATCTTGCCGGCGCGGATCTTGGGCTGCAGCACGCGGTTGAGCGCCTGGTAGACCATGTTCGCGTCGCCGTTGAGCAGCGGGATCGTCTCGATCTTGTGCGGCGTGTACAGCTTTTTGAACTGCTCCATGTACTCTTCGACTTCGGGCAGCTTGCGTTCGACCGCGGTGACGATGAGTGTGTCCGCCGCCGGCAGGGCCGTGATGCTGATGCGCGGCTCGCGCGGCTGCAACTGTCCGTTGACGGCGTTCTGAATCTGACGCGCGAACTGCGTCAGTTGCGTGCCCAACCCGGGCATCTTGTAGTTCCGCACGACCATCTGATTCTTGCCGACTTCGTCCAGCTTCGTGATCAGCACCCCGATCTCTTCCATCTTTTCGGGCGGCGCGGTGACGAAGATGCTCCGGCCGGCGATGATCGCAACTTTGACCTCCTTGCCCGGCGTTTGGCGTACGCCGCGGCGCTTCTGCACGAACGTCTGCTGCAAGACGCCGTTCACCTCCCAGGGGTTGGCGTTTTTCAGCTCGAAGATGCGCTGCTCGGTGACAGCGTCCCTGGCCTTCTCGTCCAGATCGGTCGCCCACTTGCTGATTTCCTCGAAGTCCTCTTTCGTGGCCCCGACGATCAGCGAGTTGGTCAGCGGCTCGACACTGATTTGCAGCGTGCGGGCGCGGATTTTCTCGTTGAAGATCGTTCGCAGCACGCCGAGCACCGTGTTCGCGTCGGCGTTTTGCAGCGCCAGCGTCTGAATCTGGCTCGACTCGATCGGCTCCTTGTCGAGCTCGGCCACCAGCGCCTCGGCCATCTCGATCGCGAACTTCGGCGCGTTGAGGATGATGCGGTTCAGCCGCGTGTCCACCTGCACCGACACCTGCCGCGCGATCTGGGCGCCCCGCTGGCGCGTGATCCGGATATTGAGCAGGTTGCTGACTTGAGTCGCGATGTAGCTCGCATCGGCTTCGGTGATCCGAATAAACTTCTGCACCGGCACCAGGTCCGCCGTTTCTGCCGTGAAATCGTCGATCAGCCTGGAAACCTGATCCTTCAGGTCGCGCGGCGCGCTGATGATCAGGTTGTTCGTCATCTGGTCGGCGGAGATCACCGCGCGGAGTCGGTCGGGCCGACCCTTGGTGAGGTTGTTCACCGCGCGCTGCAACTGCGACGACAACCCGCGCACATCAAGGCCCATAAGCTTGACCGTCCATACTTCGATGGGCGTCTCCGGCGGCTTGTCTGAGGCCTGGTCGTACTGCTCCAGCAGGAGCAGCCCCTGTTTCACCGCCACGGACGGTGCGTTGACGAACACGCGGTTGGTGCGCTGGTCTCCCGTCACCTTGATCTGGCGGGCCGCGGACGAACCGATCTGCTGGGTAACCATCGCGACCAACTGCTCGCGCAGCCAGCCGGCGGCCTGGTTCGCCGTGGCGTGCTGAAGCTGCTGGAACTTGGTCTCCCAGACCATCTCGCTCGTGAGTTCCTTGTACTCTTCCAGCAACTGTTGGGCTTCCTCGAGCGCGTTCGCGGCCACCGTCATGAGAATCGTCTCGGTCGACGAATCCGCTTCGAAGCGCGCGATCAGCCCCTGCTTCTGAACGCGCGGCTGGAAGGCCCGGGTCAGCCGCTGGGCGATCGACTGGACGTTTGCACCCGGCATCTTGACCAGCACGGTCGTGATGCCGCGCTCTTCCATCTCATCGAGTTGCTGGACCAGCGCGGCGATTTCGGCCTGTTTGATCGAGGGCGCGTCGACCACCACTTGGTTGCCCACGATCACTGCCTTGACCTGCGTACCGACCGGGCCGCGCGGAAAACGCCGCCCGCCGCCGGTCCCGCCGAACAGGCTCACGATCGCGCTTACCACGTCCCGCGGCGCGGCGTTCTTGAGCGAGTAGAACTGCCGCACCGGCTTTTGGGCGGCAACCTTGGCATCCATCTCGGCGGCGAACTCATTGACGCGTTCGACGGTTTGCCTGTCGGCCTGGATGATGAGCGAGTTGGTCACCGGCTCGGCTTGGAGGCTGGGGGTCGGACCACCCGCGCTGCGCCGGCCGCCGCGCACCCGCACCTCCGGCGGCAAGAGCCCTTGCGCGATCTGGGCCACCTGCGTCGCCTCGGCATGCTCCAGCGGCAGGATGACGATCGGGTTCTCCTCGGGCACCACATCCAGCGACTTGACGAGGGATTCGATCTCCTCCAGCGCGGGCTTGACACCCTGCACGACGATCTGCTGGCCGAGCGTATCGACAAACGTGCGCGAGCGGCCAAGCACCGGATGCTGGTAGTTGCCGTAGAGCTGCATCACCGTGCTCGCGATGGATTGCGCGTTGCCGTTTTCAACCGCAAAGAATTGGATTTCCGGCCGGTTGCTGACCGCGTTCTCGTCGGCGATCTTCAGGATCTTCTCGGCCTTCTCCCACTCCTCGGCGGAGCAAATGACAATCAGCGTGTTGGCCTCGTCGAGCGGGATGGCCTGTGACGTCGCCAGCGCCCGCACGGGGCCGCGTCGCCCGCGCGCCGGGCGGCGCGGCTGGCTGACGGCACCGCCGTCCAGAATCGGTGCGATCATGCGGGCCGCGTCGCTGGCGGTGATGTTCATCAGCTCAACGAAGTGCCATTCGTCCTCGGGAACATCGACGTCCAGCTCCTGGATAACCGCCTCGATGCGGTTCATCTGCTCGCGTTCGGCGAGCACGTGCAGCGCGTTGAGATTCCGGTCCGCGATCACGGTCGGCGCGCGCCCGACACGCCCGCGCGTTCCGGTCACAAGACTGCGCGCGACCTGGTCGATCGTCGGCTGAATCTGCTCGGCCTCGGCGTGCTCGAGCTTGAACG
>JBHHZX010000075.1:0-12572 GCA_046758265.1 Phycisphaerae bacterium | reverse complement strand
GCACCGTCCGGGCAACGGAGGGCGATCTGGTCGGCGTTGGGTTCAATACGTTCCAACCCTCGATCGCCGCGCAATGGGTCCTTAACCCGGGGCGTGTGATCCATGACATCATCGCCGCGAAGAAGCGCCTATCGGCCTCGGAGTACCAGGCGCGGGCAGTCATTCTCGAAACGCTACGCAAGTCTGTAGTGCAATATTACGGCCTGGTACTGGCGCAGGCCCGCGTCTCGGCCGCCCACCAGGGCGTCCAGGAGGCTGAGGAACTGGTACGCATCACCCAACTGCGCACCCGCACCGGCACGGGCGTTCCGGCCGATGAATTGCGGGCGGAAGCCCGTTTGGCGGAACGCCGCCAGGACCTGGTCTTCGCCGTGAAGGAGTTCTATGACGCCTCGGTCGCGCTGGCCGTCACGTTGCACCTCGAATCGTCCGTGACACTGGTGCCGAAGATCGAGGAGCTTCCGCCGACGCAGCTCGTGCGAGAGGATTTGCCGATCGGCGAGCTGCTGGAGGTTGCAGTAACGTTCCGGCCGGATCTGGAGCGGGTCCGAACGCTCGTCGCGGCGGCGGCCGCGGACAAGGGCGCAACGTGGTGGGGACGGTTCGGCCCGCAGTTTGAAACGGCCTACCAGTATGGGGGCGTCACGGGACATGCTGACAATGTGGTCCCGGCCGAGGGCATCCCCGGCAATCTCATTGTCAACCCCGCATCGGCGAGCGGGTCCTTCAGCACGAATCCGGTCGCCAACGGGTTGATCAAGGAGGGCATCTTGCGTGGGTCTCGGCGCCTTGGCGGCCGCGATGACCAGACCTTCGGCTTCAGCGATCAGCAGCGGTTCAACGCGGGCGTTCGCTGGCGACTAAGCGTATCGGCCTTTGGCGACCTCAAGACGGCCGGGGCCGTGGAGGAGCAGGCTCGGATCGAAGCCGAACGCCGCCTCGACCGCGTTAAGGCGCAGGTCATCCGCGCGGCCCAGGCCAGCAAGGCAAGCAAAGAGCTGGTCGGCCTCGCCCGGCAGCAGGTGGCCGCCGCCGAAGTGGCGCTGCGACTCACTGAAGCCAACCTGCGGGCCGGGACCATGACCACGCTGGACGTGTTACAGGCGCAAGATGCCGTTACACAGGCCCGCTTACGCTACGCTGAGGCGGTGGTGCGATATAACCAGGCGCAGGTCAACCTGCTGGGCGCGCTTGGCTTGCTGGACGAATCGGCTCTGATCCGACCGCAGGCCGGTGGTTGAGCTTCGCGGAAGCCGCGGCGGCGGAGCCGGCAACGCACGCGAGCGGAAGTCGGCGCGCCGGGAGTCCCGGGCCCCTCGTCCGGTCCCACTCCCGCGTTGAGGGCACTTCCCTTTCAGCATGGCGAAGCCTGCGACGAGCCCCGCGGTCCGATCTGGAACGGATCACGGTCCGCGGAACAGCGTCCTTGCTCCGGCCGGAAACTTACACGAATGCCACCGGGGGTAGCTCGGCGCCCGGGAGCAGGCTTGCCACCGGCGGTGAGACATTTGGAACCTTAGTCGTACAGCCGACGAGCATTTCGGCCCCTCAGGATCGAGTCCTCACCGGGAAATGCGTTCGTGCACATTTGTGCACGAAAGTTCTCTGGCACTTCCGAGCGGAATCGCGAAAGGCAGCGGTGAATCGGCCCACGCAACTATTGCTCAGCGCTGCGGCGGAGAACAACGGAGAGGGCGGGATTCGAACCCGCGGAAGGGTTGCCCCTTCACACGCTTTCCAAGCGTGCCCCTTAGGCCACTCGGGCACCTCTCCTGAGAAACGCACTACTCTTGAGATACTACCGATGCCGCGTGAAGACGCAATGTCGGGGGCGGCCGCAAGGTGCTGATCGAGTGGAGCACGCCTATCGTGGGCGGGGTCCGCGCGCCCGGGAGTTTTTCCTCGACCAGCGGTCGACCGGCCCGGGAGATGTGGAAACCATCAGAACAAGAGAGCGGCGACGGTACGCGCCTCGCGCTCGAAGCGCACCAAGGCGTCGGAATCGTTCGCGAGCCGTTCCGACAGCGCCTTGATCGCCGCCTCACGCTCCAGCCGAGGGCCCGCCCGCCACGGACCTTGCCCATGCCGGCCCGCCCGAGCGGAGCGAGAATCTCATACGAACTGAGCTGTGAACCGCTTGGAAGATGCACGGCTCACGCGACCCACACGTTTCTTGTCAGTCAAACCGGTGCGCTGAGCCGCCCCGCTTCCTCCAGCAACGCGTCGGTCTCGCCGTGCTCGCCGGGTCCAAGCAGAACCCCGGGCAGCGCGACCAGCGGAAAGTTCTTAGCGTTGAAATCGTCGGCAGAGAGGCGCCGGCGATCCGCGCCGCAGCGGCGCAACATCGCCAGACCTTGGCGGGAAACTACGCGCCCACCACGCCGACGATCAGGCTCTCCTAGCCGAAAAAGTGATCGATAGCGAACATGCGCGTAAACGTACAGCGTGCCCTTGCGGCGTCGCGCGCGTGGTCATGCCGTGCTACAACAAAGCGCCCGCCGGGGCAGTCATAGCCGCCGGCGGGCTGATTTGTTATGGCTGCTGCAATCACAGCCACGTTCGCTGCATCACAGCAGCCTATGGTGTATCACCCTGCATGGACCACCTCCCATCTCAACGGGCCACCTCCCAAACGGCCCCCGGTGATCAAGGGTCGAAAGGGCCTTGTCCCGTCCGCCGGCCGTCACCCACGGACCCGGCGAGCGACGACACCGTCATCACTCGGCGGGATGCGACTCGCGCGGGTCGCTTTAGCCCAAGGTTTTAAAAACGACGCGCGACGCGAGCGGTTCCCGCAACAATTATCTTATCGGCTGAGGGCGCTCCGGGTCAAGGTTTCTTTTGGACGTCTGGGCCGCCGCACCGCGGTACAGGTCCAAGCCCCAGGCGCGGGCGCGCCCGGCCTTACCGAATGCCATGGCCCCCTACGCAAGGTCGTGTTACCTTGTCTTGCACGAACCTGCGCGCGCGGCTATCGGTCCGCCTTTGGCGGAGTCTGCTCCCCTCCGCGGCGGTACTCCCAGGCAGCGCTTGGCGCCCCAGGGGTGACAGCTCTCGATCCGTGCGCCGGAGAAGGATCCAACATGCTCAGGCAAATCGCGCTCTGGTGGGATGGCCGGACGACCGACGCGGGCAGGCGAATACTGTCGTCGGCAGGACTCCTTGTCCTGCGCGTCGGTCTCGGGAGCATGATGATCGGGCTGCACGGCTGGCCGAAGCTGGCTGGCTTCAGTGAGAAGGCGGGTTCGTTCCCCGATCCGCTCGGGATCGGCAGCACGGCGAGTTTCACGCTCGCTCTCGGTGCCGAGTTCTTCTGCTCGATCGCGGTCGTCCTGGGACTGCTCACCCGGTTTGCGGTGATACCGCTCATCATAACGATGGCGGTCGCAGCGTTTATCTTCCATGCGAATGACCCCTGGGCGAAGAAGCAACTGGCCCTGGTGTACCTGACGCCGTTCGTGGCCCTGCTGCTGTGCGGGGGCGGTCAGTTCTCGCTTGACGCATTGATTTGGAGACGCCTGACTACGAAACAAGGGTCCGTCGAGTCGCGTCCTCAGTAAGCACGAGCTGCTCGGTCGGCGGTGCGCGGCGCCCAGGCCGCCGGCTTCGGCGCGGGCCGTATTCGGTCAGCACGAACTGACCGGCGAGGCGAAACGATGAGCGACCGGCCCAACATACTGCTGCTTCTAAACGATCATCAGGCCTACTACCGGCACGGGTGGGACGGCGGACCGAAGCCGCAACGGCCACACTTTGATCGGCTAGCCGCAGGCGGCGTGAGCTTCTCGCGCGCCTACACCGCCTGTCCGCTCTGCATGCCGGTTCGGCGGACGATGTTGACCGGCGTCTTCCCGCACAAGCACCGGCTGCTCCATAACGACGAGAACCAGGTTCCGGCGCCGTACGAGATGTACTTTGGACGGCTCGCTGAACGAGGGTACCGCAATTACTACTACGGCAAGTGGCATGCCGGTCCGCCGGGCTCAGCACGTGACCACGGTTGTGAAGGCTTCAGCTACGCGAGCTTCGGCAATCCCTACGCGACGCGGGAGTACAACGAGTACGTCGGGCGGCGCGGGTTGCCTCCGGTCGAGTACCGCATCGAGCGCGTTTTCGGGATGTGGTTCGAAAGACTGCGCGCGGGAGACCTCTATCGCGGCGCGGACGGTTGGCCGGATGGTACCGGCCTGACATTGACGCCCAAGGAGACACACGAGGCGTTTTTCCTCGCCCATCTTGCGTGTGACCAGCTCCGGGAGAACGCCAAGCGTGGCCAGCCTTTTGCCATGCGTGTCGATTTCTGGGGGCCGCACCATCCGCACTTTCCTACGCAGGAGTTCGCCGACCGGTATAATCCCGAGGACATCCCAGAGTATGGCAACTTTCGCGACGATCTGACCAGCAAACCGGAGATCTATCGCACCGAGCGGTGTGCGCCGCTGGGTCGGGATCGCCGACTCATACAGCCCTCACCGCTGCCGTGGCGCGAATGGCAAAAGATCATTGCGCGCGTCTATGCGAGCATTACCATGATCGATGCCACCGGAGGTCTGATTCTCGATACGCTGAACGAGCTCAGCCTGACGGACAATACGTTTGTGATCTGGACCGCCGACCACGGCGATGCGCTGGCCTGCCACGGCGGGCATTTCGACAAAGGCTCCTATATGCCGGAGGAGATGCTTCGCGTGCCGATGGCGATTCGGTGGCCGGGCTGCATTCAGCCCGGCCAAGTGTCCGACCGCCTGGTGAGCCTACTCGACGTGGGCCCGACCTTTCTCAATCTGGCCGGCACGCGCTTCGACCACGAGACCGACGGCACCAGCCTGGTGGATCTCTGCACTGGCGCGAACGCCGGTTGGCGCGAGGACGTGATGTGTGAGACCCACGGCTACGGCGACGATGTTCTCGGCCGATCCATCATTACCGATCGGTACAAGTACACCGCCACCAGCGGGCAGATGCACGAGCTGTATGATTTGCAAAGCGATCCATACGAGCTTACCAACCTGATTGACGACCCGACGTACCAGGACGTTCGCGTCGATATGCAACATCGGCTCGCGGAGTGGCAGCAGCAAACGCGCGATAGTCGATTCGTGTTGGAGTAAGCGAGGCTCCCCGTCCGGCGCCGTTGAACAAGCGCCGCTGGCGTGTGCGCGTGCGGCGCAAGGTTCCCCCCAAGCTCGGGCAACGGCGGCAGCGGGAATATTCTCTTGACGATAGGGCCGGCAACAGGCATGCTGTGCAGGAAGTGTCGTCGTTCTCGCAGGATCTGGCCGTGTAGAAGCGTTTGCCTTCAGCAGATCCCGCCGGCGACTGAGTACGGTTGTAGTAGAGGTCTGAGAGTATGGCACAAGGTACCGTAAAATGGTTCAATGACACGAAGGGTTACGGCTTCATCCGTTCTGACGAAGGACAAGACGTATTTGTTCATCAGACCGAGATCCGAGCCGAGGGGTTCCGGACGCTGCAGGAAGGGCAGAAGGTCCAATTTGAGCTCACCCAGGGCCAAAAGGGGTCGAAAGCGGTCAACGTTAAGATCGTCGAGCAGTAATCGTCGCTGTCGCGACGCGGTGCCCATCGGCACCACACCCAGGCCCGACCAGACCGGCCGGGGGTTTTGGGGTGCGCGGGCGCCGGCAATCCGCGCGAGCACCGCGGGGCGCCTACCCGCCGGTGTAGTTCCGCTGGTGAACGCGGCCCTGCCCGGCTTGCGTCACGCCAGGAAACCCGATTCCCGAAGGCGGTCGGACTATTCGATGCGGATAATCCGCCCGGCCGTGTCTGTGTGCCCGAACATGTCCGTGGTGCGGACCTCGATCAGATGGGTGCCGGGTGGGGGATTGGCCGGCAGCGTGCCCAGCCAGATGTGCGGGGATTTGCCGGCCTGGGGAAGCTTGCGGCCGCGGGGCGGATGTTTGCTTTCCTCCGCCTGCTTGATCGCTACATAGTACGGATCTTCGCGGGCCACCCGCTTCAGCTTGACCCACGCGCCCTTCGCGAAGCGCATCTCGACCGTGGAGCGCTCTGAGCCGGCGAAGACGTTGACCAGCACCTCGGTCTCGCCGGCCTTGCCGGCCGGGACGGATTCGGGGGTGTAGATGCTCATCTGGTAGTCGGCCGGACGGCGTGCGGCCCGATACACGACCGAGTAGCGATGGCCCTCGAACGTGACGACCGACCAGCCGTTCGGAGCGCCATCAGGCATTGTCGTGTGTGGAATGCCGACCTCGTCCGGCGCGCCGGTCCACCAGCCTCCGCAGGCCGTGACGAAGTTGACGTGGTGGTGGGGCTGCGCGCCGGGCCAGTCGTTCTCCGGGCCGAGGAACAGGTGCTCGTTGATATGCGTGTGCGCCGAGAACGAGAGCGTGTGCGGGTGCTCCGCGAGGAGCTTGAAGAGCTCTTTATGCTCTTTGATCTGGACAATCGGAATGTGCATGTTCAGGACGACGAGCTGGTCCCTGGGCACCAGCGCCAGGTCGTTGCGTACGAACTCCAATTGCTGCTCGCCGAGGCCGGCCCGGTAGTAGCCCTTCTTCTCCTCGGTCGCGCCGTACCAGACGATGTCGTCGAGCACGATGAAGTGGACCGGACCGTAATCGAACGAGTAATAGGACGGGCCGTAAACGCGCTCGAAATGCTCGTCCGAATGCTTGTCGTCAGGCGAACTGTAGTCGCTGTCGTGGTTGCCCATGACGTTGTACCACGGAATACCGATGTGCGCGACGACACGGTTCAGCGGCTCATGCAGCTCGAGCTTGTCGCCCACGATGTCGCCCAGCGTGAAGCCGAACGCCGCGTCGGTCCCGATCAGCGGCTCGACGATGTCGTGGGCCAGGTATTGGATGTCCTCCATGGAGGTGGGCTGCGTGTCGCCGAAGACGATCACGCGAAAGCGGTCCGGCTCGCTCTGCGGGTACAGCGGGAAATCGACCGAGCGCGGCAGCGGCCCGGTCGGCGCCACGCCGGGGTACTTGAGCTTCGGCGAGCCCTTGGGCTTGTGGATGTAGTAGAACCGCGGAAGATTCAGCGCATCGACCGGTGTCATCCAGCCGCGGGGCTTGATGACGAAGAGGATCGCGTCGTCATCGATCGGCAGGCGGTACGCCCCGCCTCGGTCGGCGGGAACAATTTCGCGTCCGTTGGAGACGCGGACGTTGGCAATCCCTACCTCGTCCGCGTCACGCACGCCGTTGCGATTCGCATCGTGAAAGACAACGCCGGTGGCGGTTGGCTGGCGCTGTTGAGCCCCCAGCCCATGTAGGCCGCTCAGCCCCAGAACGCAAACAATCGCACACATCCGTCGCACAGTCCATCCTCCATTTCTTGTAACCCACATGGCCGTAGGGACTGTAAGGACGACCACGTTCGGGTTCAACCCCGGCGACGTGGGCGTGGGAGAAAGCTCGCGCAAGGGACGGCGATTCCCCCGCACGGCGGCCCGCTGCCACGCCCGCGCCAGAGACTCACTTCGCGTTCGACGCTCGCGCTCGGATGCCACGGATGACGTCTGACAGAGTTGTGACCTACTTCACCGTCGCGCGGCCCCAGGAGTGGCCCACTCGCGCCTGGCTGGTCTGCACCAGGACCTGCTTGTAGCTCGGGTAGCCGCCCTTCTCGGCGAACGCCTCGAACATCATCCGCCGGCGGTCGAGTGTTACGCCGATCGCCTCGGCGTCGTTGTAGTCGCTGGCGATGAAGCCGCCCTGGGCTGTGCCCCACTTTTCGAGCAATTCATGGGCCTGGGAGCGGATCTCGTCGTACGTTCCGGATGGGAGCGTGGACTGCGTATCGACGATCGACTCGAAGCAGATGCGCCCGCGGAACCGCTCGCTGATCTCGTCGATGCCCACCACGGTCGGCTGCTGCATGTTGATCACTTCCAGGCCGCAATCGATCAGCTCTTCCAGGATGTCGTTGATTCGGCCGCAGGAGTGCATCCAGGGGTGCAGCCCCGCCGCCCTGATCTCGTCAAACCAGCGCCGATAGCGCGGCTTGAAGAACTCCTGGAACAGCTGGACGCTGATGAACGCGCGGTCTTGAAGGCCCCAGTCGTCGGCCATGGCGGCGGCGTGCAGGCCACGTGTGGCACCGGCTTTCAGCCGGTGTTTCTCGGCGATTCTCACGCAGTTGTGGAACATACGCAGGTGATGGTCGAGGATGCGCTCGATCAGCTCGTGCATCTGCCGCGGCCGGCGGTAGAAATCCATCAGCGTTTCCGTCATCCCATGCAGCATGTGCAGCCGCTCGAAGATGCCCTGCCCGAAGCAGAACATGACGAAGCGGTCCTCGGCGCCGGCGAGCTGCTGCTCGAAGTCGCGGTAACGCTCGGGGTGATCGGGGTCGGGCCACTTGTAGTCTTTGAGTGCGGCCCAGTCTTTGAGCGGGTGACCGACGACCTGGCCGGTGTTCTGGACCTCTGTTCGCTGCCAGACACAGCTCCATTCGTCGGCGCGCTCGCCCGCGAAGTTCCACGTCCAACCGGTCGGGTCGGGCGTCCAGACATCGTAGCAGTCGTTGACGCCGACGACGTCGAACTTCATCGGTACGCGTGGGGGGTTGTTGAACCTGATGGCGCGTTCGACGATTTCTTTGCGAGTCATGATCTTGGTCTCCACGGCGCCGGCCGATCCAAACGGCGCTTGGTCGTTCCGAGGGAGCGAAGCGACCGAGGAAGCTGGCGCCGTTCCGTCGCGCAGCCAGACTCCTCGCTGCGCTCGGAATGACACAGCGTCGGCCGGCACGGAGACCAGCCGCTACAGACGACGGCCGGCACGGAGACCAGCCGCTACAGACGACGGCCGACACGGGGGCCGGCCGCGACGTCCGCTCGCTTACGCTTCGCGGCTCCGATCGGCCGGCGAGGCGCCGGCCGCTACATTTCCCTTCGTCGCTCCGTCGGTCCGTGGCTCCGTCGCTCCCCTCCGTGCCTCCGTGCCTATTCGTACCGGCCGACGGTCTTCACTTCCTCCAACAAGAGTTTATACGACTCGAGCTTCACGCCCGGCGGGACCGAGTGGTCCGAATGACATATATAACCATGGTATGGCATGGCGGCGGCAAGCTTTGAGCGGACCTCCGGGCGAATCCGCTCGGGGTCGTTGGTCAGCAGCACTCGCACGTCGATGTTGCCCACAAAACCCAGCCGGTTGCCGTATTGCGGCGCCAGCTCGCGCACGTCCATGTTGGCTTTCGCTTCGAGCGGGTTGATCGCGTCCACGCCGGCGTCGATCAGGTCGTCGAGCACGAGCCGAATGTCGCCGTCGGAATGAAAGATGACCGGCATGTCGCGGTTGTGAAACTCGTCGAACATCCGCTTGTGATAGGGCATAAGGAATTCGCGAAAATGGCGCGGGCTCATGAACGGGCCGGTGTTGTACGCCATGTCCCCGTAGACGAACGCCCCGTCGCAGACCATTCCCTCCGCCTCGGTTAGCTCGAACATCTCGATGGCAACGCGGGTATAGGTGTCGAAGATATCGTGGATCCACTCGGGCTGCTTGATCATCGCCTTGAGCATGATCTCGTGCCCGAGCACGTCCTTGGCCATCTCGAACGGCTCGACCGTGCTATAGCAAAGGAAGCGGTCGGCCGCGCGGGCCCGACCATATTGTGGCCAAAACTCGTCCAAGCGAAGCCGCTCGCGCGACGCCGTCAGCAGATGCTTGACCTTCGCCCACTTTTCCGGCGTGTCGATGCCATAGCTGACGTGCTCCGGCGTGCCCATTTTATGTTTCCACCAGCGGAGCACGGCTTCGTTGCCGTCGCGCTGGCGGATCCACTCGTCGGTCTCTTCGAGGATCTGCGGCTCGACCAGGCGCAGCCGATAGTCGGGCCAGGCGACCTCGGTGATGTCCATGTCGAAGATGTCCCAGAGCGTAGTGGTTTGGGACTCGGGCGAGGTCGCCCCCCAATCGAATTTGGACCGCTCGGGACCGAACACGTACGGGCAGCCGAGCTGCTCACGCCACTCACGCTCGGCCTCGAACCAGAACTTGTCGTAGATGGGCACGCGGTCCGGCTGCTGACGGGCCAGCGTGCGGGCGACGCGTTCACGCGAGGTCATGGTAACCTTTCGTCAGACGCCGAAGTAAGGATCCGGGCTGTCGGCCGTCGGGCACATCCGACGCCTGGCAGCTACCAGGCCAAGCCGTACAGTAACGGTCGACCCGCGTGCGGGGGAATGAACTTTATGGCTGTTTCAGAAAATCGACACGTGGGAATCTGTGGCTCGCCTCAAGGGTCCCAATTCTGCTAAGGTAACGCCATTTCTGAACGTACTCACGCATATGGAAGCTGGCGGAATGACGCAGAAACCGACGAAATACGATGGCCTGGCGATTGCGAACCCGGCCGACCTGATCTTCGGTCAAGCTCCCAAGCCGGTCTGCTGTGGCCTGGGTTTGGAGGTCGGAGGGGGACGGGTGTACCCCGAAATCAACTTCACGCTGCCCCCGATGCTGGTTCAGCCCGACACTTGGGGCCGCGTTCGCGAGATTTACGAGCGGACGCTGCGCGACCTGCTACTGCGGGCTCGCGCTCTCGGCCTCGAAGACCTGGTGGTCGAGTTCGAGCACCTCCCGCCAATGACCGCCGAGCCGGCCTGGGGCGTCAAACTGACCGAGTCGATCAAATCGCATCTGGCCCAGGCGCACCACGAGTGGGGTTTGAGGTCGGCGTTGCGCGTCACAATTGTGGACCTCCGTGATCAAGAGAAACCCCCCCAACGCCGCCGCGGGCAGGCCTGGAAACAGATGGCGGCATCGCTGGACGCCTGCGCCGCCGCCGGAGCCGACATCCTCTCGATCGAATCCACCGGCGGGAAGGAAGTCCACGACGCCGCGCTGACGCGTGCCGACGTTCCCGGGATCGTCTTCGCGCTCGGGGTGTTGGCGCCGCGCGACATGGCGTGGTTGTGGGACCGCTTCGTCGAGGTGGCCAACCGGCACAACATCATCGCGGGCGGCGATAGCGCGTGCGGTTTCGCGAACACGGCGATGCAACTGGCGGAGCAAAAGATGCTGCCGGAGGTACTGCCTGCCCTGGTGCGGGCGATGTCGGCCGCTCGAACTCTGGTTGCCCACGAGCGCGGGGCCGTGGGGCCGTCCAAAGATTGTGCCTACGAAAACCCCGTCATCAAGGCCCTCACGGGCTGCCCGATCAGCATGGAGGGACGTTCGGCGACCTGCGCGCACCTCTCGCCCATCGGCAACATTGCCGCCGCCGCCGCAGACCTGTGGAGCAATGAGTCGGTCCCGGACGTACCTCTGCTATCCGGTCCGGCTCCAGTCGCCTCGCTCGAGTCGCTGGCCTACGACTGTCGCCTGTTCAACGCGGCACACGAGCGCGGCATGGCACGCGAGCTGCGCGACCTGCACGTGGCCAGCGATGCGGGACTCAGTGCACAGGCCGCTTTGCTCACACCGGACGCGACCATCGCGCTGGCCCGCGCGATCCTCAGCGAGGAGGACCCGTACCGCCGCACGCTCGCGGCCGCTCGGGCGGCGTTTGAATGGTTGCAACGCGCGGTGGCCGAAAAGAGGCTTCGGCCCGCGGCCCGCGAACAGCGCTGGTTCGACCGGTTGCGGAAAGCGTTTGACCAATTGCCGGATGGCGCTGAAAAGCTCGCTGACCGCGTGAAGGACCGCTATGGCGACCTGTTTGCGCTCGCAGCGTACGATCTTGATTTCTGACAGCGGATGGTTGGACCAGGAAGGTAAGATGTAGCGGCCGGTCCCCGTGCTGGCCGTGGATGCGCGAGAGATAAGGTGATCGGGGATGGCTAATCAGTCACGAAGTGGCCAGGTTCCGTCCCGAGCGCAGATCGCGAGGAAATGCGCATGATCAGACGCAGTGAGGTCAAGAAGGCGCAGGACCGGGCCGCGGAAATGCTCCAGAAGGCTGGGATCGTCCTGACGCCGAAGGAAACTGAGAACATCGAGGTCGCCGAGCTGGGCCTGGGCGAGCTGGAGCACACGGGTCTGGAGCTGATCGTCTACGTCAACACGGACCGCTACTGTGCGAAGGAGCTGATCATGTTCCCGCGGCAGACCTGCCCGGAGCACCGCCACCCGCCGGTCGCCGGCGAGCCCGGCAAAATGGAGACCTTCCGCTGCCGCTGGGGCAAGGTCTGGCTGTACACCGAAGGCGAGCCGACGCCGGAGCCGAACGCCCGCGTCCCCGCCGGCAGCGAGTCGTACTACACGGTCTTCCATGAGATCGAGCTGAACCCCGGCGATCAGTATACGATCCCGCCGAACACGCTGCACTGGTTCCAGGCCGGCGGCCAAGGCGCGATCGTGTCGGAGTTCTCGAGCACCAGCCGCGACGAGTCCGACATCTTCACCGACCCGCGCATCAAGAGAATCCCGGAGATCGTGGAGGGCTGACGCGGTGGGTGCTCCGCCGTCTCCCAAGGTGGGGGACCGACTCGGACGTAGGGTCTGTGCCTGCCTGTAGCATCTGTGATGACTCGTGGGCGAGTGCCACTGCCGAGTGCCATGCCCAAGCCGGCGGCGCGGGCATGCTGTCGGGGTACTTGGCAAGCATGGCCGCGCTGCGCTTGGCCA
>JBHHZX010000074.1:0-12627 GCA_046758265.1 Phycisphaerae bacterium | reverse complement strand
CACGCGATCAACGCCCAAGGCCTTCAGCTCCCGAACGGCCGGTGCTGCCGAGGGGCGCAGGGTATCATTGAGGGCAATCGCGCCGACACACTGATCGTCGCGTGTTACCCACAAGGTCGTGCCGTCCTGATCGTCGTGGTAGCCACACAGCGCTGCGTCGAGATAGTGCTCACGCCCCACTCGAACTCGCCGACCGTCCACCACGCCACTCACACCCAGACCAGTCTCACTCGTGAAGTCAGTCACCGGGCTGAGCGCTATGTTTTGCCGTTTCGCTTCCCGAACGATTGCGGCCGCGAGCGGATGTTCGCTTTTTTGCTCCACGCTGGCGGCCCATGACAGAACTTGGCCGGCGGTGGCGCCGTTGAATGTTGCAACCCGCCGCACCGCCGGGCGACCCTCCGTAAGCGTCCCCGTCTTGTCGAAGGCGACGGCGTCCACCGCGCCCGCAGCTTCCAGGAACTTGCCGCCTTTGATCATCAAGCCACGTTTCGCCGCGTTGCCCATGGCAGCCACGACGGCGGTAGGTGTCGCCAGGATCAGGGCGCACGGGCACCCGACGACCAGCACTGAAACGCATCGAATGAATTCACCGCTCGTCACCCAGACAACACCTGCCAAGGCCAGGATGGCGGGCGTGAACCACTTGGCGAAGGCGTCGGCACTGCGCACGATCCGCGCCTGGTGCGACTCGGCCTCCCTGATCAAGGAGACAATTCTGCCCAGGGTGGAGTCCTCGCCAACACGTGCCGCCCGGATAGTCAGGGCCCCGCCGTGAACGAATGTTCCGGCGTAAACAGGTTTACCCGCGGCGACATCCACCGGAATCGGCTCTCCAGTCACGGCCGCCTGATCCACCGACGCTTTGCCCTCCACGACCACTCCGTCCACAGGTATCTTCTCGCCGGGCTTCACGAGAACGCGTTGGCTCGGACGAACCTTGTCTACCGGGACGACTCGTTCGGTGTCTCCGTCGATCAGCCGGGCGGTCTCGGGAGCAAGTTCGACCAGGGATTCGATGGCATGCCGTGCCTTGGCAGAGGTGAACGATTCGAGCAGGCTTCCCAAAACCATGATGAAGCTGACCGTGGCGGCCGTCAGGTACTCCCCCGCGATCAGGGCTGCAATGATCGCCAGGCTTACCAGCTCGTCGACATTGACTTCCCTGGCCAGCAAACCTCGGACTGCCGCGTAGATGATCGGCCCGCCGCACTGAACCGTGGCAGCCAGCGCCAGGACGGTCTCGATGCTTGCCGCGGGATACCAGAGACGAAGTGCCCAACACACTCCGATCAGAACGCTGGCTGCCGACGTCATCACGATCTGCCGCAACAGCTCTCGGTCCCGAAATCGAGCGATCATTTCGCAAAGCTCCGCAGCACCTTGATCACCTCGCCCGCGCCTTCGCGCCGCTTGGCGGGCGTCCGGCCGTCCAGCACGTGATGATCGAGATGTTCCTCGATCAGTTGGGCCATCAGGCCGTTCATCGCGCCGCGGGCCGCTGCCAACTGCTGCATCACCTTGTAGCAGGTCACGTCATCGTCCACGGCCGCCTCCTCAACCATCCGACGAATGCCCTCCAGCTGCCCAATGAGTCGATTGACCCGGCCGACCAGGCGTTTCTTATGGTGTGTGATGTGCGACATCAGCCTTCGTTGCCTCCCATCGCCAGTTGCCTCGACGCCGCCCAATACTCCCGGGGGGTACCTGATATACTACCAGGGAGTATACCCGATGCTGACGGCCCGGCAAGTGGCTGTGCCCCGAAATCACGCCGCGCGAGATGGGCGGGGACGGGTGATTTCCCCGGCGTGTCCCGGCGGACGGAGCCTGGCACAGCCCAGCGGAACACACGTTGACCTCCCGCAGTGTCGCTGCACTTCCGGATGGCGATGTGAATCCATCATGGGCTTGGGCAATTGGCCACTGAGTCGGCCAGTTGTCAGGTAGTGGTGACTAGTTAACGAGTGCTCAGCGGGCTGCAAATCACCCGCCACCCCATTCTGACCAGGGGAAAAAGTGCGTCGTATGCGACGCCGAATCCCTCGGGGGCGCCACGTCGCCGAGTTGATCGTTGACGGAACCGGCGACCGGGATCGTAAAGCACCGGCCGCCGGCTTGCAGCGATTGTCACTCGCACGACGTGCCGTAGACACTGAGCAGCGCCGCCAGATCGGCCAGGTCGACGTCGCCGTCGCCGTTCAGGTCGCCATCCGGGTACGTGGCGCCCTCTATGGTGCCGTAGTTGGCAAGTAGCTGCGCCAGGTCGGACAGATCCACATCCTGATCACCATCCAGGTCAGCGAAGCAGAACGGGGTCAGGAGGAAGCCGTGAGACTCGCCGTTGGGAGCGGTCCCCCAGCCCACAATTTGGCCGGCTTCGTTTATGTCCGATGCCGACTTGAGGACCCAGCCGGAACCTGGGGGAATCAAGGTGTTGAGGTTGGTCATCACCCCATCTTCCCAAATGAAGGCAGCGGCTGCGCTCCCGGACAGGCTCGTTCCCAGATAGCCAACCACTTGTCCGTGGTCATTGATGCTGCTCGCAGAGCTCTTGACGTACCCAGGCAAGACGCCCAGATCAATAATCACACCATCGTCCCACAAACACGCCCTTCGAGCGGTGGAGTATGGCGGAACGGGGTGCGTCGACGAGCCACAAACCTGCCCGTCCTGGTTGACGTCGGCCGCCGAGCTGCCCGTATCGCCGGGCAGGGTAACCAGGTCAGTCATCGCTCCGTCCTCCCAGAGGAAGGCGTGCGTTACGAAGCCAGGGTCGTCGGTCTGTGCCCAACCGACCACCTGTCCTAGCTCGTTAATGGCACTGGCCGAGCTCGCCTCACCGCCGAGTGTGCCGAGATCCGTCATCTCGCCGTCTTCCCAGATCCAAGCACGATGAGCGCCTCCTGGGCCGAGGGTAAACGAGTAGCCCGCGATCTGGCCCGCATTGTTGGCACCGGTGGCGGCGCTGTAGTCCAGGCCGGGTCCTGGAAGAGTCCCAAGGTAGGTCCAGACGCCATCCTCCCAGATGTACGCGTACTGGCTCTGGTACGCGCCGAGCACCGACCCGACCATTTGTCCGGCGTCGTTTAAACTCGCGGCACTGCTGACTATATAGCCTTCCGGAGCGCCGAGATCGGTCATCCCGCCGTCCTCCCACAGAAAGGCGTGTTGCACCCCGCTATACAGCGTGGACGCACCGACGATCTGATCTACGTTGTTGATTTCCGCAGCGCCGCTGAAAATCCCGCCAAGCGTGCCGAGGTCGGTGACGATGTACTCAGCGCCGCGCAGCGGCCTGGACATCGCGAGCGCCACGAGAGCGAGTGTCGTACGCGTAATGCGCGTCGTCGTCGTTCGCAGAATCATCTTTTTCTCCGTACCATTTAGGTTCAATGCGTCCCAACACTCGCTGTCAGCCGCTCGTCGTTCCGTAATTCGCCAGCAGGGCGGCGAGGTCGGAGAGGTCGACGTCGCCGTCGCCGTCCAGATCGCCGTCTTCGTACTGGGCACCGCCCACCACGCCGTAGTTGGACAGCAGAATGGCCAGATCGCTCAGGTCGACGTCGCCGTCACCGTCCAGGTCGCCGAGCAGCGGTAGATCTTCCTGGTATCTCGCGACGTAAAGCTGCGACGGCAGGTCGACACTGGCGGTGAAGTAGACCCCGCCCTGCGTGTCGAGAGCCACGGCCTGTCCGCTGTTGGGCGTGATCGAGTCGACGGTCACGGTGTAATCGACCGCGCTCCCGGCGGCGTTGAGCCGGACCACAAACACTTCGCCGAACGCCGCGCCCGGGAAGTTCTCGGAAAACGTATAGCCGGCGACATGCGCCCGGCCGAAAGCGTCAACCGCAATGCCCCGAACCTCATCGACCGTGTGGCCCGCGAGGAAGGTGCTGTATTCAAGAGCACTGCCGTCGGGGCTCAACTTGGTCACGAACACGTCTTCGCAGTTGCGAAGCGGGTCAAAGGGCGGGCTGCCGCAGCCCAGGATCTCACCAACAAACTCCTCCTGATACGCGCCGGGCGTCGTGGGATAGGTGATCGAGCGCGTCGAGCCAGCCACGTAGACGCTACCGGCCGAATCGACGTCGATCCGCCGCAGGTGGTCCCAGTCGGCACCGCCGAGATACGTCGCGAACTCGATCGCGCTGCCGTCGGCCGCGAGCCGAGCAACCACGACGTCTTCGGTCCCGCCTGCAAAGCCCTGGATCGGATTGACCGTCGGGAAGTCGTCGTGTTCCACGTTGGTGGCGACGTAGATGCGCTCCTGCGCGTCGAGCGCCACCGCGGCTAGACGCTCATCCTGGCTGCCGCCCAGGTAGGTGCTGTATAGGATCGCGCTGCCGTCGGCCGACAGACGCGTGATGAACAGGTCGGCGTACTGGTAGGGCGGGCTATTCAGCTCGTCTTGTATCGGATTAACGGTTGGGAAGTCGCTCGACTCGGTCGTTCCCACCACGATCATCTCGTCCGAGGCGGTAACGACGATGTCGTATCCCGAGTCGACGTAATCACCGCCCAGATAGGTGCTGTACGTTATGGATCCGTCTTCAGCCGAGAGCTTCATGACGAACGCGTCCCGAAAGCCCGTCAAGCTCGGATCCAGCGCGTTGACGGTGGGGAAGTTCGGCGAGTCGGTCCAGCCGGTCACGCACACTTCTCCCATGGAGTTCAACGCAACGCCGCCGGCGACGTCGTGGTCCGCGCCGCTGATCGGCGTGACCCAGAGCACGTCGCCGTCCGGCCCGACCTTGGCCACCGCGAATCCCAGGTGGATGTCGTCGGCATCGCGGTCCTGGGAAAGTACGTAGGCGTTGCCGGCTTCGTCCACGACAACATCCGAGCCGCCGCCCTGGTTGAACCCGGTGATCGTCGTTTCGTAGACGAGGCTAGGCGGCTCCGCTTTGGCCGGCATCGTGCCGGCCAACAGCGCGAGGGTCGTAGCGGCAAGGCCGGTCGTTACCAGTAGCCCGTAGTTCGTGCCGATAGTCATGATGTTCTCCCTTCGTTTCCAGAAAGCCCGTGTAAACACTTCTGCTCATCCTCTGAGTTCCCAACAAGTTCAACACCGGCTGGTCCGACGACGCGCCGCACCAAGCACCCGGTCCGCCAGACCCAGGAGCGCTGAACTTGATGGCCCCGCGCGACCCCGCAAGTCCGATTGTCGCGCGCTTCCCGGCTCAACTTCGCGGTCAGCCGTGCAGCGACGCATCGGAAAAGGCGGAGCGCGGTGGCGGGGTCGCTGTCTCCCCCACCGCGCTCAACCCGAGCTAACTATGGACTCTCGCGTCCCGGCCCCAGCAACGGGCACAGGAAGTAGTGAAACTCGCCGTCGCCGTCAAAGTCCTCTTTCCACCGACCGCCGACATACCCTGGGTCACGCGGACCGAATTCGGTCTCGAGCCCATTGGACCCCATCTCGAGCAGCTGGAACGGACCCTTCGCCGGCAGCGGGTCGGCGGTGACGATGGAATCGTAGAAGAGCCCTTGGCTCCGGACGTAGATGATCGGCCCATCGCCACGCCCGGCCCCGGAACTGACCGAGGTCGTCGCCAGCACGACAACCGCCGCGACACCCAACGCAACTCCAAACAATGTGCGTCCCTTCCTCATTTCGGTTCTCCTTTCTTTTTCGAACCAACTCTGAATAACTCACCCCGCAAACGCCTTGCGGGGCCAATCCTCGTAACATTCGGTCGCCTCACCGACGGGCTCTTTGCAGCCGCGCGCCACGACCACGCTCCCGCGAAGCGGACGGCATGGTCAGGGTTTGGCGCCTAGGAGCCGCCAGACAGCGCTCGCCACCTCATCGAGGTACTTCGCTGCGGGGCCTTTCAGCGTGCCTTCGTTAATCAGGCGCGGCACGTTCAACATCACCCCGGTAAAGTGGCTCAGCGCCAGCGCGGGAGGGATGGGTTTCATCTCTCCAGCGGCCTGTGCCTGCTTCACCACGTCCATGAAGATCCGGCCCTGCACCGTAGTGATTTCCCGCTGCGACTCGGGAAAGTCATGCGGCGTGAGCAGCACGAACGCGAACGCGTCCGGGTGTCGGTCGAAGGAATCGTAGGAGACCCGGACCCACTCCTTGAGCTTTTCAAACACCGGGGCGCTGCTCGACGCGATAGCGCGTTTCGCCGCGATCATCTCCGTGACGAGTCGCGTATAGACGTCGAAGTACAGGTCTTCCTTGCTCGCATAATGGCGATACAACGCCGCTTCCGTGACGCCGGCCTCTTGTGCGATCGAGCGCACGGTCGTGGCCTTGATACCCTTGCCCGCGATGAGCCGTACCGCCGCCTCCATTAACTCGCGCTTCTTGTTGCGTCGCTGACTCCGCATAACGCAGAAGTAAACACTTACTTACCAAGCAACATTCCGTTTTTTTTTTTTCGAAATTTCGAACTTCTCTCTAAGCTCTTCAAAGCCGGCGACTTGCGCGCCGGCACGCATGCCTTTTCGAGTCCAATCTCGCGGAGCTTTCAGCGTGGTACATCAATCTGGTCATTCACACGAACCCCTCCCACAAGTCGCTCGCCGTACCGCGGCATGACGATGACTTTGGCTAACACTCACCGGTCTATAACGCTACGAACGGGCCAAGAAACAAGCACGTAGAGGCCTCAGGGTAAGCAAACGACCGGCCTGCCTCGCGGGTCTGTCGCACGAACACGTAGAAGGGGCTGCTACCATATGCGGTCTTGCATTGGGTGGGTCCCGGCATTACCTTACGGACACCGGTTATTCCGATCGTATATGTCGGAGGTTGTCATGCTTCTCAACGGACGACGAGTCTGGGTTTTCTTGCTTCTGCCGGGTGCCGCGCTTTGCCAAGGGCAGGATGTGCCGCCCGTCGGGCCGACGGCGGACGGCGCGCACGTCGTACCGACCGCCCAGCTTATCCGGCCTGCGGGCGAGACGCTTGAGCTGGCCGGCCGACCGGTGGACATGGTGCTCGCGCCGAACGGGCAAACGCTGTATGTCAAGGACAATCGCGGGGTGATCGCGGTTGACGCCGAAAGGTGGAAAATCCGCCAGGAGCTGCGCTTCGAAAGGGAAGGCGGCTCGATGCTTGGCATCGCCGTGACGTCCGATGGTGCGCGGGTCTTCGCCACAACTGCGAAGAACACGCTGGCGGAGGCCACGGTTGGTGCCGACGGCAAGCTCGCCTGGACGCGCAAGATCGAGCTGCCGGGCCCAAACGGCAAAGGCGCATCGTTCCCGTGCGGGGTCGCACTGTCGCCGGACCAGAAGTTGGCGTACGTCTGCCTCTCGCGCAACAACAGTCTGGGCGTGGTCGAGCTCGAATCCGGCCGGCTTCTTGCGGAAGTCGCGGTCGGCGTGGCCCCGTATGCCGTGAGGCTGTCGCCCGACGGTCGAACCGCGTACGTCTCCAACTGGGGCGGCCGGCGCGCCGCCGAGAACGATCGCACGGCCAAGTCGTCCGGGACCGACGCCGTCGTCGATGAACGCGGCATCGCCGCCAGCGGGACCATTTCGTTGGTCAACCTAGACGAGCGCCGCCAGGTCGGGCAAGTCAGCGTGGGACTTTCTCCGGCCGGGCTGGCACTCAGCGCCGACGGGCGGGTGCTCTACGTGGCCAACGCCAACTCCGACACCGTTTCCTTCGTCGATACTTCCAGCCAGGCCGTGGTTGAAACGCTGACTGTTCGGCCGGACGCCTCTCTGCCGTTCGGCAGTATGCCGAATGGTCTGGCGCTCTCGCACGACGGCCGCTTCCTGTACGTCGCAAATGCCGGTAACAACGCTGTGGGCGTCGTCCGTTTGGCCAAGGGTGGCGCGCGCTCGGCCGGGATCGCCGGGTTCATCCCGGCCGGCTGGTACCCCGGTGCGCTGGTGGCGACGGAGAAGCGGCTTTACGTAGCGAACATCAAGGGCGTCGGATCGCGCAGCAAGCGGCCCGGCAAGCAAGGCTGGAACAGCCACTGGCATCGCGGGACCGTCAGCCGGCTTGATCTTCCGAGTAAAGACTCGCTGGCGCGCTACACGGCCCGCGTACGGCGCGATGCGCGCGTGCCGCAGATACTCCGGAGTCTGGAACGCGCTGACAAGACGGCCGACGCCGTACCCGTTCCGGAGCATCCCGGCCAGCCGTCTGTCTTTGAGCACGTCGTTTACATCATCAAGGAGAACCGCACCTACGACCAGGTTTTTGGTGACATGCCCGTCGGCAACAACGACCCGACGCTCTGCATTTACGGACGGGAGGTCACTCCCAACCACCACGCCATCGCCGAGCAGTTCGTCCTGCTCGACAACTACTACTGTAGCGGGGTGCTCTCCGCCGATGGGCACTCGTGGGCGACCGAAGGCAACGTCACCCCATACCTCGAGCGCTCCTTCGGTGGCTTCTCGCGCAGCTACACGTTCGGCGACGACCCGCTCACCTATTCCTCGTCGGGGTTCGTCTGGGATCACGTCCTGGCCCACGGCCTGTCCTTCCGCAACTACGGCGAGTTCGATTATGCGGAAGAAGTGCCGGATAGCGACTACGCGACCATCTACGAGGATTTCATCGAGAAGACCGGCAAGTTCAAATGGAAGCAGAACATCGGCGTGGAAAACCTCCGCCGCTACTCGTGCCCGGAATACCCGGGCTGGAACATGGATATCCCGGACGTCTTGCGGGCCGAGGTGTTCCTGAAGGAGTTTGCCCAGTTCGAGCAGAACGGAGAGTTCCCGAACTTCGTCATCATCTACCTGCCCAACGATCACACCTCCGGCACCGCGGCCGGGCATCCGACGCCGCGTTCGCTGGTCGCGGACAATGACCTGGCGCTGGGCCGGATCGTCGAGGCGATTTCGAAGAGCCGCTACTGGCCGAAGACGTGCATCTTTGTCATCGAAGACGACCCGCAGGACGGCTTCGATCACGTCGATGGCCATCGTTCGCTGTGCCTGGTCGTCAGCCCCTACGCGCGGCGCGGCGAGGTCGTCAGCGCTTTCTACAACCAGGGGTCGGTGCTTCATACCATCGAGCGCATGCTGGGCATCCCGGCGTACAACCAGCTCTACGCCATGGCTCCGGTGATGAGTGCATGCTTCACGAGCAAACCGGACCTGGCGCCCTACCTCTGCCAACCCAACCAGGTTCCCCTGGCCGAGATGAACCCGCGGGCCGAGCTGCTGCCGGAAAAAGAGCACTACTGGGCCGCACGGAGCGCCGAACTGCCGCTGAAGCACCCCGACGCGGCCGACGAGGACCTGCTCAACCGCATCTTGTGGCATGCGGCCAGGGGTGTTGAGACGCCGTATCCCGCGCCCTTGGCCGGCGCACATGGCCGCGGTCTGGCGGCGCTGAATCTCCGTCTGGCAAGCACGACCGGCTCGCCCGAGCCTGACGATGACGATTGAGAACGACCGGGGTGAGGGACCGGTGTGACCGAGCCCTTGCCGCGGTTACTCCGTATCGCCGCCGCCAAAACAGCGAGCATGCTGCCTCCCTTGATCGACTCATCGTTTCACACTGAAACGTGCGTGTAGTGCCACGATTCTGCGACCGTCTTCTGCTGGCCATGTTGCTCATGCCCCAGGTGGCCCTGGTCACGGCGCCCACTGAGCGTGGGCTGTCATAGTAAGCAGCCCGTAGGGTGGGCACTGCCCACCATCATCGATTTCCCAATTGGTGGGCAATGCCCACCGTACGTTTTACTGACCGCCCCAGCGCTGCGACCCTTGCCGACCTACCGACCGCTCCGCTTGCGTCGCAGCAGCGCCACTTCTGGCGGTCTGGGGGATTCTCTCCTATCTTAGGTATGGCGTGCCTCCCCCACCGAGCAGGAGACCTTGCGATGAAACATGCACGATGTCTCGCCTTGCTCACGATGGTCGTGTTCGTCTGTGTCGGTTGCTCAGGATGCTTCGGACTGCGTAACCGCGCCGTCTTGCAGCACGCCTGCGATGCCTTTCTTCGCTTTCCCATGGCTGGCCCGTTCGTTTGGCCGCGTTGCGCTCGTTGAGCGCACCAGAGGCCGACGTCTCCGAGGTTATTCATACAGGAGATACTGTGAGCGCGTCGTCATGAACGCGTCCAGTTTTTTCTGCCAGAGCGACCTGTAGCCTGTTGGGCTCGTCGAAGCTTTGACCTTTTCGAGCACGTCCTTGTTGAACAGCAACCGATCGACGCGGTCCACGTCGAACGAATCCCCGAACAGGTCTTTCAGTTCCCGGACGATCGACAGGCCGGTCTCGATCGGATCAAATGCGTCGCGGTCGGTCAGGACAATCTGGACTCCCCCGCATTCCTGCGTCGTGAACTTGCTTGCGTTCGGCGTGAATCGGTAGGGAATAAAGCGGATCCCCTCGAGGCCGAGGCCGTTGAGACGGGCCGCCAGCCTACGCCCGTCGATCCACGGAGCGCCGAATCTTTCGAACGGCGTGTCCGTGCCGCGGCCCACCGAGACCTTGCAGGCCTCGATCAATCCGATTGCGGGGTAGAGGGTGGCCTCGGTGAGCGAGCGCATGTTCGGCGACGGATTGACCCAGAGCAGAAGCGTCTCGTCAAACCACATGCTCCGCCGCCAGCCCTCCATCCTGATGACCTGAAGGTTCGCATTGATCTTGCGTTCGGTGTTGAACATGCGGGCCAATTCGCCCACCGTCATGCCGTGCACCAGCGGGATCGGGTGATACGCGGTGAACTTGCCATCCCGGTCATTGATCGGGCCAAAGACGCGCACGCCGGTGATCGGGTTCGGCCGATCCAACACCACAAACCGGATGTTGTGTTCGGCCGCTTCTTGCATCGCGTACCCCATCGTGGCAATGTACGTGTAGAACCGCGTACCGATCTCCTGGATGTCAAAAACCAGCGTATCAATGCCTTCAAGCATTTCCGCCGTCGGGCGGTACGTGTTGCCGTAGAGGCTATACACCTTGAGGCCGGTTAGTGGGTCGGTCGAGTCCGCCACCTTTTCTTCGAGGACTCCCTTAAGCCCGTGTTCGGGGCTGAACAGCGCCGCCAGCTCAACGTTCGGGGCCGCCTGGAGCAGTTCAATCGTGGATCGGCCGAAGCGGTCAACCCCGGTCTGGTTTGTAATCAGGCCGACCTTGCGGCCGTTGAGTTGCCTGAACCCATCGCGGACCAACACGTCAATGCCGGTGAGAACGCCGGAACCGAATTCGTCGGCCGATGCAACGCGGGCGGTCGCGGGATAGAATTCCGTGATTGCAGCGACCAGAAGCGTCAGCGGGATAATATGCCGACTCGATATCCTGGTCTGCGACATCGTCGCTCCTCTTGCGCGGTCCGATAGCGGGGTTCGGAACGCGGCGATAACCTACCGCGTGCTTGCCTGCACGAAATGTAGCCGAGCCAACGCCGGTTGCACAGCTCCTGAACCCAGGCAAAGAACCGGTAGCGTCTTGCCGCCCGCTCGGATACGCCGAGGGCTCGCGCCGTATCTTTGATGTCTAACCCGCCATAGAGAACGCAGTCGAACCATCTTGCCTGCCCAGGCGTCTTGTCATCTTACGGTGTGCTTCGCGACAACGTCATCCGGCGCGTTTGAATGGTGAGCAGCATGCCGACCGAGTCGGTGACCGGTCGCCCGGCACGCTGACTTGCGCCAGCAACCCGCCCGCGACAGGGAGTTTGGCGCGTGTCGGCGCATGACAGCGGGTGCATGTACGCTTACAGCTTGGTTGTCAGGAGCCGAGCTGCTGATTCGCCTCAGGCGGCCCGGGTGCATCGGTGATGCAGTCCGGCGACTTGCCGAACGGCGATGACCCGGCCCTGTTGCGGAAGCTCAACTTGCGTGGCACCGGCGCGTTACGATTCGGCGCAAGGCGTTTCCGGGCTTGGTGGTAGTACTCGAAGTCGGCGGTTAAAACGCGCATCAGATGGCCTTCGTTGAACACGATGACGTGGTCCGGACACTCTCGACGGATCGACCCGATCGGTCGCCCGACGTCCGGACTGTTGCCAGGGTGAGCGAGGCGCGATGACGACTTCTTTGATGCCGACGTGCTTGACACGCTTTCGCCAATTTTGGCCGCAAATGGCGTCGCGGTTTCGAATCGGGAAACCGGGCGCTTCGTCGAAAGGGAATGCCTGCACGATCTGCTGGGCCGTCCAGCGCGCAGTCGGACGGGCGGTAACGTCGAGTTGGACGGGAAGACGGCGCTCGTGACGAAGCACGATAAGCCAGTAGATTGTCAGCAACGGAGAGGGAGGGATTCGAACCCCCGAGAGCTTTCGCTCTACCGGTTTTCAAGACCGGCGCCTTCAGCCACTCGGCCACCTCTCCGCTCGATGTCGCCGGACCAACGCGGTCGAGTCGACCTCCGAACGTAATTTTCCCGCCCCGTAACGGGCGGCTTCAAACGGCCTAGCATCCCCTCGTCGATCCGACCGGCCCCCGCCCTTATGATAGCCTAGTCCGCGCATTCGGTGTCGACAAGTCCGCCGGTGGGCAGCGCGGCAGCCGGGGCGACGGGCGTCCTTCGGCGTGAGTATGTTCGCGCGGAACATGAAGGCGGCATGCGTTGAGGGGCCTGGGCACGCGAAGTGTGCCCACGATACGCGCGAGGGATTGTTGGCGGGTGTGCGGATGTGTTGAGCAATCGCAGCGGGAGGCTTTGAACAGGGGCACCGTACGCAAACGT
>JBHHZX010000073.1:0-12728 GCA_046758265.1 Phycisphaerae bacterium | reverse complement strand
TGCTGCGCAATGGGATCGAGGCCGTGCGGGAGACCGGGCCCGGTGAACGGCGATTGATCCTCGAGACATCCAGCGCCGGCAGTGAAGCTGTTATGGTCGCCGTGAGCGACAACGGCTGCGGCTGCTCTGAGGAGACTGCCGAGCGGTTGTTCGACGCGTTCTTCACCACCAAGCCGGATGGGATGGGTATGGGGCTCGCGATCAGTCGCTCGATCATCGAGGCGCACGGCGGCCGCCTGTGGGCGACGCCGAATCCGGGTGGCGGAACCACGTTTCGTTTTACTCTCCCGGTTTCCCAAGGTGGGGCGACGTCATGACGAACGGTCCAACGGTCTTCGTGGTGGACGATGACCCCGACCTCTGCGAAGCGGTGCGGTGGTTGCTCGAAGCGGACGGGCTGGCGGTCGAGACCTATACCGCCGCCGGGGACTTCCTGGACGCTTACACTCCCGACCGACCAGGGGTGCTGGTGCTCGACGTGCGGATGCACGGCATGGGTGGTCTGGATCTCCAAGAACACCTGATCGACCAGGGATTCCATATTCCTGTCCTCATCCTGACCGGACACGGCGACGTACCGATGGCCGTGCGCTCGATGAAAGCCGGCGCCGTGGATTTCCTGCAAAAGCCGGCGAGTGATCAAGTCCTTCTCGACCGCATCCGGACAGCGATTCGACTCGACGCGCGCAATCGGCAGCAGAGACTTAGGAAGGATGCGATCATGGCGCGCATGGCGAACGTAACGCCGCGTGAACGGGAGGTGATGGACCTGGTGGTCGCCGGCACGGCCAACAAACAAATCGCTCACGAGTTGAGCGTGAGTGAAAAAACGATCGAGGTCCATCGCAAACGCGTCATGAAAAAAATGCAGGTCGATTCTGCCGTCGAGCTCGTTCGGGCGGTGCTGTCGATCCGCGACGGTCGGCAAGCGCGATGAGGCCCGGGAACTGAGCTCGTCTTCACGAGCCGCAGCGTGCCCGGGACCGGTCGTCACCCCGCTCTTTACGACTCCTGCCTTGAGGTAGGCGGATAGGCGTGGATTGCTCCTCGAGCAACCGCTGGTGGGATTCCTGAAATACCTACTATCCCTAATTGCACGAAGCGCTGTCCGAAGTAATCTATCTGTAAGGGCTTTCCCTCCGTCCTTCAGGTGTGCCCGCCGCAGCGTACTGTTGACGGCCGCAGCGGCGGGCTTTTTTCCCAGGCGATGGTGTCGTTCGACCCGGCAGCGCGAGTTGTTCGCCATTTCAGTCCCGGTGATGCACAGGCGGACGCCGGTTGCCTCGTGCGATAAACTGTCGCGAGCATGAACGCAAAGCTCCGATCGCCGGCGCGGCAAAGCCACATCCACGCGCGGTTCCGGACCCGCCGCTCGAAGGCCCGGCTAAGCTGGCTTTCCCGGGTGTTTTGCAAGTCGTCGCGCGCTGCTGCCGTGGGGCTCCACCTCGTGGTTCTGCTGGGGGCGGTCGCCGTGCCCGGCTATGCCGTCATGGAAGCGTTTCGTGCCGTGCTTCCTGTGCCCGATGCGGGGCAAGTCGCCACGCTCACGACCGTGAGCCGTTGGCTGCCGTTGCTCGGGAACACGGTTGCCGTCTGCGGTCTTGCGCTCCTGACGGCGCTGGCATTCGGGCTGGTCGCCGGCATCATACTCGCCCGGACCGACTTGCCGGGACGGGCGCTGTTCGCCGCTCTCGCTGTCCTGGGAGCCTGCGTGCCGGTCTACGTGAGCGCGATCTTCATCTTCTCCCACCTGCCGACTTCAAAACTGGCGGACTCGGCCCTCGCCTGCGGCTTGCTGTACGGCTTGATTCACTCGCCGCTGGCGATCGTGGTGCTCGGGGCGACGCTTCGGTGCGCCGATCGCGAGTTGGAAGACCTGGCTCGTCTCGACGCGGGCCCGGCGGCGGTGCTGATCCGCGTGACGATCCCGCAGGCGGCCTGGGGAATTGCCATGCTTGGCATCCTCGTCGTTTTGCTGGTCGGCACCGACTTCACCATCCCCGACCTTCTGTTCGTTCGCACGTTTGCCGAAGAGGTCTACACCCAATTCGCCTTGCACCGTTCGGCCGCCGGGCCGGTGCTCACCTCCGTGCCCATGTTGTCTGTCTTGGCCGCGCTGCTTCTCGCGGTGCAGGCGCGTTATCGTTTGTTCGGCGAGCACACGCCGTGGCAGTTCGCCGACCCACCGCGGACGCTTGCGCTTGGGCGCTGGCGGCTGGGCGGCGCTGTGGTCGGGGTCGCACTTGTGCTGGCACTGGTTGGGCCGCCGGTGGTGTCGCTGCTGGGACGTATCTTCGAGCGGTTCGCGTCGTTCGGAGCGTTTCTGGCAGCGGCTCGGGCCCTGCAACATGATCTGCTGGTATCCACGCTGTCCGCTATGGCCGGCGCCACGGTGATCGTGCTCTCGGCAGTTGGGCTTGCCTGGGCTCTGTTGCGTGGTGGCCGGCTGCGAGTCCCGCTTGGGGTCGCCGTAGTATTGCTTTTGGCGCTGCCGGCTCCGGTAGTCGGCATCAGCTTGATCGGGTTGCTCGACCGTCCCGGCCCTCTGGGAGTGCTGTACGATTCCCCCGCCGTCATCGCCGTCGGCTACGTCGTCCGTTTTCTGCCGATCGGGATATTCCTGTTAGTTGCGGCCGTGCAGCGAGTGCCGCGCGAAATCGAGTCGGCGGCGCGGGTTGACGGTTGCGACTGGCTCGCCGTTCAGCGGTATGTGTACTGGCCGATCGTCGCGGCGGACGCGGCGATCATCTGGCTGATAATCGTGATCCTGTGTTTTGCTGAGGTGGGCGCGACGACGCTGCTGGCCCCGCCCGGCTGGTGCAGCGCTTCGGTCCGGGCGTTCACGTTGATGCACTACGGTGTCTATGGCGACCTGGCCCTATTGGCCGTTCTCTCGGTCGGCATTATCTTCATAGTGTGGCTGCTCCTCGTGTATCTGTTGAAACGCAGATTCGCGCGGCCCGGGTTGGCAGCGCAGGACGGGGCGTAAAGGACGAGGTATGAATTCGATTACACGGACTTGGGGGCTGATCGCGGTGGCCTGCGTCGTGCCGACGGTTTTGGTCGGCTGCGAGCGGCGAGCGAGTGAGCGCGGCAGGCCGGAGGTCGTGGTCTACACTGCGCTCGATCAGCAATTCTCCGAGCCGATCCTCAGCGCCTTCACGCAACAGACCGGCATCGCGGTGCGCGCCGTCTATGATACGGAGTCGACGAAGACCGTTGGTTTGGTGAATCGTATTCGCGCCGAGGCGCAGCGCCCGCGCTGCGATGTTTTCTGGAACAACGAAATCCTCAACACGTTGCGATTGAAAGCCGAAGGGCTGTTGCAGCCATGCCAGCCGGCGCAGGCCGACAATTATCCTGTCCAGTATCGCGACCGGGCGGGCTACTGGTACGGCTTCGCCGCCCGGGCGCGTGTCATCCTCGTCAACACCGAACTGGTCAAGGCCGAGGAAGTCCCGAAGTCTGTGCGTGATCTGGCCGATACGCGCTGGCGGGGCCGAGTGGGGATCGCCAAGCCGCTCTTCGGCACGACCGCCTCGCACGTCGCCTGCCTGTTCGCGCTGCTGGGTGAGACCGAAGCGAAGGCGCTGTTGGCGTCGTTCAAAGAAAACGACGTCCGCGTTGTGGGTGGAAACAAAACGTGCGCCGAGATGGTTGGCAACGGCCAACTCGCGTTCGGCCTGACCGACACCGACGACGCGATCATTGAGCTGGAATCCGGCAAACCGGTCCGTATTGTCTTCCCCGACGCCGGTTCCGATGACATGGGCACGCCGCTGCTGCCGAACACGCTGGCGGTCGTCAAAGGTGCGCCGCACCCCGAGGCCGCCGAGAAGCTGGTCGATTATCTGCTTTCGCCCGAAGTGGAGGCACGCCTCGCGCAGGGCCCGTCGGCACAAATCCCGCTGCATTCGCACACGACGGTGCAGTCGCGCGCGGGTCGGCTGGAAGACATCAAGCCAATGGAGGTCGATTTCGCCAAAGCTGCCGAAGCCTTCTCCGCCGCCGCGAAATACATCGAGTCGACGTTCCTCGACTAGCCGGCACACGTAGCGTCCGGCCCCGCGTCGGGCATTCAATCAGAGCCGCGAAGCGTCAGCGAGCGGTAGGTAGCGGCCCGCGCCCCGCGCGGCCGGTGTAGCGGCGGGGCTCCGTGTCGGCCGACCTCCGTGTCGGCCGTTCTGGGTGCCATGGGCAGGGCCGGCGAAGCCGGGTTTGCCCGTGTGTCACAGGCACCGTCAGGATACGATGCCGGCATGGCGCCACGACCGCCCGCGCACCGCAAGCTTCGCAAATCGTGGCACGAGCCGGGCCACGCTCACGAACTCACTTTCAGCTGTTACCGGTGTTGGCCTCTGCTCTCGAAGGACCGCACGCGCCGTTGGCTGATCGAAGCGCTCGACCAAGCCCGCCGAAGGTGGAATTTCGCCCTATGGGCCTATGTGATCATGCCGGAGCATGCTCACGTGCTGCTGTTTCCACGCCGTGCCGACGCCGACATCGGCGAGATCCTGAAGGCAGTCAAGCAGCCGGTCGCCCAACGCGCCGCCGCGTACCTCTGTCGCCACAACCCCAGTTGGCTCGAGCACCTTCGGGTCATTCGCCGGAGTGGCCGAATCGAGTATCGCTTCTGGCAGCAGGGCGGCGGCTACGATCGCAACGTCATGCGGCCGGAGACAGCGTGGCAGTGCGTCGAATACATCCACGAGAACCCCGTGCGTCGTGGCCTCATCGAGTCGCCCACGGATTGGGAATGGTCCAGCGCTCGGTGGTATGCCGGAGTGGACCAAGTCAAGCTGGATATGGACGAACCGCTGCCCCGGCCGTCGCTCATCCGCCGCGGGCGGAGACGAAGGTGATTGTGGGCTCGTGGAGGACACGGGCAAATCCCGACGTTCGTCGGGACCTGCCCATGGCACCCAGCCCTGATCCCTGTTCCCCGTTCCCCGATCCCTGCTCCCTGTTCCCCGCTTGATTCGTTATGCTGGGTCGGATGAACCGCGACGAGATCTGGTCCAGGTACCTCGAAACGGTCCCCTACGAGCTGTACCCGTTTCAGGAGGAAGCGCTGCTGGCGTGGTTCGAATCGGACGCCGGCGTGCTGATTTGTGCGCCGACCGGCATGGGCAAGACGCTGATCGCCGAGGCCGCCGTCTTCGAGGCGCTGCACACCCGGCGGCGGCTGTACTACACCACGCCGCTGATCGCGCTTACCGACCAGAAGTATCGTGAGTTCCAGGACCTGGTGGAAAGCTGGGGTTTCTCCCACGAGGACGTCGGCCTGATCACCGGCAACCGGCGCGAAAACCCGGACGCGCTGGTGCGCGTGGTCGTGGCCGAAATCCTGCTCAACCACCTGCTGGCCAAAGACCCCGCTCTGGCCGATCTTGAGCACGTTGGTGCGGTGGTGATGGACGAGTTCCACAACTTCAACGACCTGGAGCGCGGCATCGTCTGGGAACTCTCGCTGGCCCTGCTGCCCAGGACTCTCCGCGTCATGTTGCTGTCGGCGACGGTCGGCAACCCGCTCGAATTCGCTGACTGGCTCCGGAAAGAGCACAACCGCAAGCTGGAGGTCGTGACTTCCAACGAGCGCCGCGTCCCGCTGGAATTCGACTGGGTCGAGGACAAGCTGCTCACCGAACATCTGACCGCGATGGTCTCCGCCGACGATGCCGAGAACCGCTCCCCGGCGCTGGTCTTCGCTTTCAACCGCGACGAGTGCTGGGAGCTTGCCGAGCGGCTGAAGGGCCTGCCGATCGTCTCCGCCGAGATGAAGAAGCAGATCGAGGTGTGCTTGAACGAGCGCAAAGACGACCTGGTTGAGGGTGTCGGGCCGAAGCTCAGACAGATGTTGCTGCGCGGCGTGGGCGTGCACCACGCCGGCGTCCTGCCCAAACACAAGGAGATTGTCGAACTTCTCTTTGAGAAAAAGCTGGTTCCGTTCGTGGCTTGTACCGAAACGCTCGCGGCCGGGATCAACCTTCCGGCCCGCTCGGTTGTGCTGAGTACGTTGCTGAAGGGCAAGCGCGGCGAGAAGAAGCTGATACCCGCCAGCGGTGCGCACCAGATGTTCGGTCGCGCCGGACGACCGCAGTTTGACTCCACCGGCTACGTCTTCGCCATCGCTCACGATGACGACGTGAAAATCAACAAGTGGCGCAAGAGGTATGAGCAGATCGATCCCCGGTCGAAAGACCCCGGCATCATGCGGGCTCGTAAAGAGCTCGAACGCAAGCGGCCCACCCGCCGCAAGACCGAGCAGTACTGGAGCGAGGGGCTATTCAAGCAGCTCATCGCCGCCGGTCCGGCCAGGCTGCGAAGTCGCGCAATGATTCCCTACCAGGTATTGATCTTTCTGCTGACGAAGACCGGCACGCTGCACGAGGTGCGCGATTTCATCTCGAAGCGGTTCAACGCGCCCGAGCGGATCGAGAAGTTTCAGAACCAGCTCGGTTTCATGCTCGACAACCTCGCTGCCCTGGGGTACCTGACGCGGGCCGAAGACGGCGACCACGTCACCCTCGAGCAAACCATCGACAGACTTTTGACGTTCCGCAGTGTCGACCCCCTCTATGGGGCGTTTCTTGCTGAGCAGCTCAACTACGGCAACTTTGACGAGAAGGTGCTCGCCCTCGAAGCAGTCCTCCAAGTTCCGCCGGTGATCGAGCGCAAGGTCCGTATCCCCGACCTGCCGAAGGGCCCGCTTCAGACGGAGGTGATCGAGCCGCTGATGATCCAGATGGGCGTCGTCCTCGCCCGGCCTGTGGCGTCGGAGCCCGAGTTCGACGATCGCGCCCGGCGCGGGTACGAGGAGGAAGAGGAAGAACCCCCGCCGACCTTTCCCGAAATGCTCAAGATCGCCTTCGAAGCCAAGCTCGCGGCACCCGAACCGGTCTTCGTCCAGCCCAAATGGATCGGCGGCGGCGCGTTTCAAATGGATTGCGACTTCTTCAAGTTTGCCCGATCCTGCAACCTGATTAAGCAGGAGGGGCTCATCCTGCGGCACTTGCTGCGTCTGGTCATCCTGGCCGGCGAATTCTTGACTCTGACCGAGGATCCCGACTATCAGCGGATCGGCGAACTGGCGACGGGATGTTGCCGTCGCGTGGACCCGCGCTACACCGACCGATTCCTCGCCGATGCGGAGGAGGTGAGGAAGCTGACGCAGACGTGAGGATCGACAACCGCGACGCACGACGGACCAGGTTGCGTTTCGCTCTTCACGTTCGATAATCAGGGCCAGTCCGCCAGGAATAAGGGGCAACGAGAAATGAAGTTGTATCTCGTGCAACACGGAGACGCTGTCCCGAAGGAGGTGGACCCGCAGCGGCCGCTCAGCGCCAAGGGCCGCGCGGACGTTCGGCGGATGGCGTCCTTCCTCGACAAGTCCGGGGTACGGGTTGCCCGCATCCTGCATAGTGGCAAGAAGCGCGCCGAACAAACAGCCGAGTTGCTCGCCGCTTCAGTTGGCACGGGTGAGGGCCCGGAAAAGGCCTCCGGCATCGATCCGCTCGATCCCACCGAGAGACTCGCGCGGGCGGTGGACGGGTGGACGGAAGACACGATGGTCGTCGGCCACCTGCCTTTCATGGGCAAGCTGGCGTCGCATCTGGTCACGGAGGGTGAAGCGGGTGAGACAGCCGCCTTTCGCCCGGGGACCGTGCTTTGTCTGGAGCCCGGCGAAGAAGGGAAATGGGCGATCGCTTGGATGATCCGGCCGGAACTCCTGGCTGATCGCGACCCGAAGGACGCATGACCCGCGTTCGAATCACATTCAGTCAGGTGGCCGTCGCCGCGACGCTCAACGATTCGGAGACCGCCCGGTTGCTACAGGGCGTCCTTCCCTTCGAGTCCACGGCGAAGCGCTGGGGCGACGAGGTTTACTTTGAGACCCTGGTTGCGGCGGGCGAAGAGAACGCCCAAACGGACGTCCCCTCGGGTACGGTTGCGTACTGGCCTCCGGGCAAGGCGCTCTGCCTGTTCTTCGGTCAGAAACCGTATAGCCCGGTCAACGTGGTCGGCCGGATCGAGGGAGATCCCACGACGCTGGCGCAGGTGGTCGATGGGGAGACGGTGCACGTCGAGGCCGCCTGAGTGGCGGGTCGCGGCTGCGTTGCGACGCCCTCTCGAGAGTGCGCGCGCCGGGGTCAGGTGACGCGGTTGGCCGTGGGAGTTGGCCGACCCTGACCAGGGACCAACAATGGGCGGCCGGTGCTTCGATCAACCCTTTCACTAAGCGTCGAAAAAACGCCTCGCCGTCCCGATCAAATGCCGTCGCGTCTCTTCCGAACCCCTGTTGATCTGCGTCTCGCACGCCTTCAGATTCTGTTGACCACGCGGGTGAGCTCGGAAGCGGCGCGGCCGCAGTAGGACCAAGTGTTGCGACCGGCCCTCTTCGAGACATAAAGCTGTGTGTCGGCATCAGCGACGATCTGTTCAGCGTCGGGTACTTCCTGGTAGTCCGAGGTCAAAACCAGCCCCACGCTGACCGTCAGGTGGAGCGTGTGATCGCCGACCTTGATGCGGAGATCGTCCAGGCACTTGCGAATGCGGGCGGCGATGGTGCAGGCGCCTCGCTGGTCGGTGTGTGGAGCCAGGATCATGAATTCGTCGCCGCCGTAACGGGCCAACAGATCTACTTCCCGCAACGCGGCCTGGGCGGTCTGGGCCACTTGTTTGAGGACCAGGTCGCCGACGTGGTGTCCGTACATGTCGTTGAATCTCTTGAACTGGTCGATGTCGAACATCAGCAGCGCGAAATGGCCGTGACCACGCCGCAGCCCTGCGACGGCGTGCTGGACGCGCTCTTCGAACCTGGCCCGATTGGCAATTCCGGTTACTGGGTCCGTAGTCGCGCGCTGCAGCAGGTTTTTGTTTTCTTCCAGTGCCCGCGTGCGTTCGAGCTGCGCGACCATGCCAACCCGGGTGGCCTGTTGCTGCGCTTCGGCGTACAGCTCGAATACGTCCAGCCGATCGCCGAGCTGGACGTCGAACCACTCTGCCACCTGGCGGTAGTCCGACAGGACCTGGTCGGCAAGGCGCTGCCAGGATTGTTCGTCCAGTTTCAACTCGTTCTCGACAACGTGGTGTGCCGCGTCGCGCTGTTCGCGTGAAAGCTTATCCGCATCGATGAACAGCGGCACGAGCTGCCTCGAGAGGCGTATGATCTGCGCCAAAAGCTGCGCATGGCCGTCGGTCAGCACGGGCGTGGAAGGAATTGTCTGGCGCCTGAGGGTTTCGACGAGCAGCTCCGGCAACCCCCATTCCGCTAGGAGCTGCGCAGCAAACTGTAGATGATCGAGACCGAAGAGATCACGTTCCGCCTCCATCAGCGGCTTGCCGGCGCGAACCGCTTGCATCACTTGCTTGTAATCGTCGGGAAGGCCATACGCGAGCGCTAAGCGTCCGATGTTTACCAGGAGTCCGGCGGTGAAAGCTTCTTCACGGTCCGTGTCAAACCGTTCGACGGTGATACGGCGGGCGATCGCCGCCGTCGCAAAGCTCCCGGACCAGAACCGCCGCAAATCGAAACCCGGGCAGCGGGGCCGAAAGTCCGGCGAGGCAATCGAGAATCCCAAGGCCGTGAGCTTCACCGCCCGAAATCCCAGCAGCAACACTGCGTCACGAATGGACGTGACCTTGCGTCCTGCTCCAACGATCGAAGAATTGGCGTACCGCAGCAGCCGACTGGAAAGGGCCGGATCGGACATGATGACGTCGGCCAGCTCGTGGACATCGCTGTCCTCGGAGCGGCACAGCTCGAGGATGTGCAGCGCAGTTCGCGGGGGGCTGGGGAGTTGCTTGCCAGCCTTCAGACGACTGACCAACGAGGTCGATCCGGCAATAGGCATCGCGCGCAGGCCTCGGCTAGCTCTCGGCGCAAGGAATCGGGTGCTGGCTCTCCGAAAGGTACCGGCTGAGTTGCCTTGCGACTTGCTCGATCGTGCAAATACCCGAGAGTACCAGCGTTTCCGCAGTCTCCGTGGCTGCCCGCATCCGTTGGACAGCGAGTAACGTCTCGACCTGCTCACGCGTCAGCAGGCCTTTGCTGATCGCGATTTCGCCGAACGGCCGGTAGTGCTTCCGTTGCTCGTCGAGAATCTCATCGATACCCCTACCAGTGATCATCCCGTAGCCGAACGCGATTGAGCCGATCTGCTCCGGCATTCCGCGCAGCAGGCTCTGTATATGATCCAGGCGTTCCGGCGGAACCATTTCTTCGGTCGCCAGAAACTCCAGAAAGGCCTTTCGCATAGGGATTCTCCCACAAATGCCGGATGCGATGGGAACCGGGTTGACTATGTGCATATCGTCCGGGAACGCTTGCTGCTTGAAGGGCGAGCGGGCCACAGGCCCGTATGTCTGAGGTCTCCCCGCATCGAAACCGCCGCAATGTTCCTTGTCGGGTACGCTGCACGTTTTATCGGTCGCGCCACCACTGGCACCCGCAACGCTCACATGGGGTACCCGGCACGTGCGGCGTTGTGGCAGCAACCCCGGTCAACCGCCTCGCGAACGGTTCTCAAAGTCCCAGAAGGATCGCAGCGCCGCAGCCGACCACGAGCAAGCCTGCGGCTGCGTGGCCGTAGCGTTGGAGTCGTCCCGGAGTGAACCTCGTTGCTCCGAGGTACGCCAGCGCGACGATGGTCGTCATCGTGGCCAGTGTCGTTGCTCCAAAGATCAGCGTGACCAGCAGAACTCCCCAGATACTGCCCCGGGCCGCCGGATACATCAACATGGGAATCAGCGGCTCGCACGGGCCGAAAACGAAGATCAGGAACAGAATCCACGGCGTTACGACGCTAGCCGACTTCGCTTGCCCCGGCGGCTGCTCGACCGGCGCGTGCGGGGACGCGTGCACGTGGGCGTGCTTGTCGGTGTGGCCGTGTTCATGGCGGTGCGCCGTGCCGTCCTCGTGAACGTGCACGTGCGTGTGCGGCTTGTTGCGGATCGCGTTGCGCACCCCCCAAACGAAATACGCCAGCCCGAACGCCAGCAGGAGCCACGCCGCCAGCTCACCGCGCACGCCTTCGATCGTTTCCAGGTTGAAAACGGCGATCCCCACGCCGATTCCGACCAGCCCCAGCACAACCGAGCTGAACACGTGGCCGATGCCGCACAGTGCTGTGATCGCGGCGGTCTTGGTGAGGGACCAGCCGCCGGCGCGCGACATCGCTACGAAAGGCACATAGTGGTCCGGGCCAAGCACTGTGTGCAGAAGGCCGAGCCCCGCAGCGGTTGCACACAGCGCACCGATGTTGAATGTAACGTCGGCAGCTTCCATGTTCGCCTCTTCCTTCGCGTCGCGGTGGTGGATTCTAACACATCGGGGCCAACGACGGGGGTGGTACCACGCTTGCAGCGGGGTGCTGCCGCGCGCTCGGCCCGACGTGGACACGGACGCAGCGCTGCGACGCTCCGGTGACGACGACCGGAAGCGCGTGCTCCATCCGCCCGGCTGAACGCGGGTTACCTGGGAAGGAAACCGGATGGGGGACGCGTTTGCTTCGGGCCGAAATGCGGCCAATAATACTCACAGAGGGAATCGCGTATCGACCGCGTCACATCCGAAAAAAAGGGACAGGCAAATGTACGCGAGAAAAGGAGCCCGCTCTTTGCACCGTGGCCGCGCACTGCTGGCGTTCCTGCTATTCGCCGCACTACCAGCTTCGGGCGACCTCAATCTCGGGCCGGAAGAGCTTGTTCAAGCCGGCGGGATCGACATTGATGTCCCGGGCTACTCCGTTCCGTCCTTCGTATACTGGGACGGGGATGACCTCAGGGACTTGGTTATCGGCCAGGGCAGCGGCGCTTATGCTGCCAAGGTGCGCGTCTACCCGAACGTCGGCACAGTCGCCCATCCTCAGTTCTCGGACTACTTTTATGCCCAGTCCGACGGCGCCGACCTCAGCGTGCCCGGGAGCGGTTGTCTGGGCTTGTTCCCCCGCGTGGTCTATTGGGACGCGGACGGCCGTAAAGACCTCCTCGTCGGCCAGGCAGACGGAAGGGTCAGGCTCTTCCTGAACGTCGGCAGCGACGACGATCCGACCTTCGACGGCGGGACCTTTCTCCGGGTCGGTGACCCCATCAAGGTGGATATCGACGTCGGCGCTCGCGCGACCTCCGCAGTTGTGGACTGGAACGGCGACGGCAGGAAGGATCTTGTCGTTGGGGCCCTCGACGGCAAGATTCACGTCTTCCTCAACGAAGGGACCGATACCGAGCCTGACTTTCACAGCGAGCAGCTCGCGCAGTTGAACAGTGCGGACCTGGTGGTGCCGACCGCGCGTTCCAGTCCGGTGATTCTCGATCTCGATGACGACGGCAAAAAAGATCTGCTGACGGGCAACACCGCGGGCCAACTGCTCTTCTACCCCAACACCGGCAGCGAGGTAGCGCCCAGCTTCTCCTACTATTCGATGGTCGAATCCGACGGTGCTGCGATTGACCTGCCGGGCACGCCGCGCTCCAGGCCTTTCGTGTGCGACTGGACCGATGACGGCCTGCCGGACGTCTTGATCGGTGCCGGCGACGGCAAGCTGCATCTGTACCAGGGCCGGTGCGCGGGAGACGTGGATGGCGACGGGGACACAGACTTGGCCGACCTGGCAGCGCTGCTGGCGGCGTACGGGACTTCTGTCGGTGATCCGAGCTACAACCCGGACGCCGACTTCAACGGCGACGGGCAGATAGATCTGTCCGACCTGGCGTTCCTGCTATCC
>JBHHZX010000072.1:0-12759 GCA_046758265.1 Phycisphaerae bacterium | reverse complement strand
TGATCGAGACGGGGATGCGCCGCCTCGTCTGCGACACGCTCGATTTCGTCACCAATGTTGAACCGAGAAGCTACCCGCAAGGTGTCGCGGTGGAGGTCTTTCGCACGGACGCGTTTCGCAAGGCGTATCGGCAGATGAACCATCCCGACGACTTTGAACATGTGAGCCGCTACTTCTACCGTAATGATACGCAGTTCCGCATCGGGCGTCTGTCGGCGGCAGACACCGACTACACCGACATTCGCCTGACTGTTGACTCGGAAGATGATCTCGCGCGCGCAGATACGCTGATTCGGCGATTGGGACCGGCCTATGAAAACAGCGCGTGGTCGCAGATTGTCGCGGCGTATCGCGAGTGTTGGCCGCGGAACAGCAAGCAACCGGTGGAACCCGCGAGGGCGTGAAATGGTCAATATCTTCTGCATCAGGCCCAAGGGGTTCAACATCGGCAACGATGTGATCTACCGCGGCACCCTCGCTTTTTTGCAACAGGCGTTCGGCTCACAGGTCAACGTGATTTCCTTGCCGGCTACCTCGCGATACGAGAGCCACGCCACCGCCGGACTGACGCCGCGCACCGTCCACGAGATCAATCGCTACGGTCACGGGGTGGTGGTGGGCGGCGGAAACTTGTACGAAAACGGCGAGCTGGAAGTGGATGCAGGGGCGCTAGCGGCCCTGGAGGTGCCTTTGTTTTTGTACAGTCTGGGGGCCGGCCGCATCTACAGCCGACAGCACGAGCTGGTCGCACGCAGCGACACCACGCCGCCGACCGTCCTCCGCCTGCTCGACGACAAAGCCGCGTATTCGCTGGTCCGCGACGAGTCGACGGCGCGCCTCTTGCGGCAAATCGGCTGCGTAAAGGTCGAGACTGGCGGCTGCCCGACGCTCTTTGTCAACGAGAGCTTGCCGCAAATTCCGACGTTCGACGGAACACCGGAGGTGCTCATCTCGATCCGCACGCCGGAGTTGATGAACATTCCGCTGCGTGACCAGGCCCGCGTTCGCAGCGACGTGCTCGAGATCGTCGAACTGCTGCAGAGCAGCGGCTACAGCGACATCAAGCTGCTCTGTCACGATCATCGCGACCTGGCCTTCGCGGCGTCGTTCGACGGCTTCGAATACTTGTACACCGATGACGCGCTCACGTATCTCGGCTGGCTGCGATCGTGCCGGTTAAACGTGGCCTATCGCCTACACGCCGTACTGCCCTGCCTGTCTCTCGGCACACCGACGATCGGCATCAGTTACGATGAACGGGCGATCAGCCTGATGCAAACCATCGGATTCGGCGCGTGGGATATCAATATGATCACCGCGCCGAGTGTCGCCGCCACGGTGGCCGACCGGCTCGGCCGCCTCGCGGAACTGCCTGCGCTTTGCCAATCAGCACGACCCCGGTGGCAGGCGCTCCGCGAGCGAACGGTCCGCACTTTCGAGGCTTTTGCCGACGACGTCTGCGCGCTGGCAAACAGAGAGGCCGCTAGTCCCGCAGGTCGCGTGTCAAGACGCGAGAGTGTCTGCGCTTGCAGCGACTGACGGTACGACTTCATCGCTGGGAGGTTGGATTGATTCCGTCGAGAATCCACATCGTTGCCGAAGCGGGAACCAACCACAACGGTTGCGTCGAGACTGGCAAGAGGCTGATCGACGTGGCGGTCAACGCCGCGGCCAACTCAGTCAAGTTCCAGATGATCTTCCCGGCGGGTCTCTACCTTCCCCAATTCTATCGGGGCGGGCGGTACGAAGATTCGGAAGTCTTTGCGCAACGCGCCCGCGCGGCGCTGACGCCGGACGACTACCGAATGCTGGCAGCATACGCCGCCGAGCGCGGTATCCGCTTCAGCGCGTCGGCCTTTGATCGCGAGGGCATCGCCCTGCTCGATGAACTTGATGTGGATTTCATCAAGATCGCCTCGTGCGACCTGAACAACGCGCCACTGCTGCGCGCCGCCGCCGAGACTGGCAGAAAACTGGCCATCTCGACCGGCATGGCCCAACTCGAAGAGATCGCGGAAGCGGTCGAGGGCGTCTACGCCTGTGGAAATCGCGACATTGTGCTGATGCACTGCGTGTCGGTGTACCCCTGCCCGCTGGAGCAGATGAACCTCGCGTTCATCGACGTCTTGCAAAGAGAATTCGCCGTTCCCGTCGGCCTGTCCGACCATGCGGAAACCAGCCTGGCCGCGGCGATGGCGGTGGCCAAAGGCGTGACCTGGATCGAGAAGCACATCACGCTGGACCGCAGCGCCGCAGGTTTCGACCATGCGTACGCTATGGAGCCCGCCGCATTCGCCGCCTATGTCAATGACGTTTCGGCCGCTGCCGCCGCTTGCCAGCCGCGAGAGCAGAAAATCTCCGCCGCCGAGACCGAGGTCAAGCGCCGAGCGCGGCGGGCGCTCTACGCCGCCCGCGAGCTACCGGCTGGCAGCAAGATCACGGAAGCCGACGTTCTGGTCGTGCGCCCTGAGGGGCCGCTCCCCCCCACGGCGTTGCCGCGGGTGGTAGGACAAACCGTCCATCGAGCTGTTCGCAAATATGAGCCGCTCACGTGGGAAATGTTCACAGAGCCGGCTTGTTGCGCGACAGCCGGTCACGCGGCCGAGGTGCGGCCATGAGACCGCCCCGCGCGTTGTTCGTTTGCCGCGGCTCGACCTCGGTCGGGCTGGGACATGTCATGCGCTGCCGGACGGTGGCCGCGACAATGGCCCGCCGCACTGAGGTGCATGTCGTACTGATCGGCGAGGAGCGGATCGGGCGCGCCCTGCTGGACGGCCACGTCCCTTATACAGTGCTCAGCGATGACGTGGCGAGCCTGGACGTCTGCCGCCGCGTGTGTCCCGACGTGGTCGTCTTCGATCTGCTGTCCTTCGACGAGAGAACATTCCGCGCGATTGCCGAGCAGTGCCGCACCGTGTGCATATCGCCGATCTTCGATCTGCTCGATCAGGTGGACCTGGCATTCAGTCGAGCAGCATCGCCGCAGCATACGGAGCTGGCCGGCCGCGGTAGACCTTTGCTCCGTGCGGGGGCGCGCTATGCGACCACCGCCCCACACTGTCGCCGCATCTCAACTTCGACCTACCAACGTCAATTGGCCTTGAACCCTTTGGCCGTCGGCATCTGCATGGGCGGCGCCGATGCAGCCAACAACACTTTGCGCATCCTGGAAGCTGTCCGGCGTGTGCCGGCGGGCATGCTCTTTTGGGTGCTGCTCGGCGAGGGGTACGTGCATTCCTACCAACGACTCATTGACTGCGTCAACGCCGACCGGCGGCACGAGGTAATCCTGGCCAAAACCCGCGACTCGATGTGGCGGATTCTCGGCGGGTGCGCGGTGGTGATTCTGGCCGGCGGGATCACCAACTACGAAGCCGCCTATGCCGGCATCCCTGCGATCATCACGCTCGCGGACGATGGCGAACGCTGGCTGTTGCAGGACCTGATCGACGCCGAAGTGTGCCGGTATGTAGGTGCCCCGTTGGAAGCAGCCCTGCCGGGCATTCGCGAGACACTCACCTGTCTGAACCGACAGCGCGACGAGTTGTTGGCCATGCACCGTCGCTGCAAGCGCCTTCTCGACGGCCGCGGCGCGCAGCGGATTGTCGATGAAGTCCTCGCGTTTTGCGGGTCAGGCCGGTGAACGCCGGAGGGAGCGCTATGCGAGTCGGCTTGATCGATTACGGCGCCGGCAACGTCACCAGCGTGCGCAATGCGTTCGAATTCATCGATGCGCCGCCGATCATGGTCCGGCAGTCGGCCGACTTCGATCAGGTCACGCACCTGGTGCTTCCCGGCGTGGGGTCGTTCCCACAGACCATGGAACGCCTGCGCGCGCTTGAGCTCGACGAGGTGATCCGGGCGGCCGTTCTTCAAGACGGCAAGCCGCTGCTGGGCATTTGCGTCGGCATGCAGGTGCTGGCCGACGAAGGTCACGAGTTTCAATCCTGTCCCGGGCTCGGTCTGATTGCGGGACAGGTGCGCAGGCTCGACGTAGGCAACACCAGCGATCGCCTGCCGCACATCGGTTGGAACACGGTACACGTGCTCCAGCCGTCGCCATTGCTGCGCGGATTGGAATGCCCGACGTTTTACTTCGTCCACTCGTTCAACTTTGAGGTCGCCGAGTCGACCGACTGCGTCGCCGCGTGCGATTATGCCTGCGGCGTGACCGCCTGCGTGCAGCGGCAGCACATCTTCGGCGTGCAGTTTCATCCGGAAAAGAGTCAACATGATGGCTTGCAGCTCCTACGAAACTTCACAGCGTGGGAGCCGTAGTGGCCTGTGTAGCGCGGAGATCGCGCGTGCTGAAAACCCGTGTCATTCCAGTTGTCCTGTTGCGAAACGGGATCGTCGTGCAGAGCAAGGGGTTCAAGCGCTATCAGCTCTTGGGCAACCCGACCACGGTGGTGCAGCGTTTGAGTGACTGGGCCAGCGACGAGCTGATCTACCTGGATATCACGCAGGACGCCGCTTACGACCTGGGCCGCGACGATCTCAAGCACCCCAACCGGCATGACATTCTCGAGATCGTGTCCGACGTTGCCCGGCGCTGTTTCATGCCGCTGACGTTCGGCGGGCGGATCCAAAGTTTGGCTGACGGCGCCGCCCGCTTGCAACGCGGCGCCGACAAAATCGCCATCAACACGAGGGCGGTCGAAGAACCGAAGTTTATCACGGAGTGCGCCCAAGCTTTCGGCTCGCAGTGCGTGGTTGTGTCGATCGACGTCCGCGCGAGCGGCGCAGGACGGTGGGAGGCCTGTACTAGTGGCGGACGCATTCCGACGGGCCTGGACGCCGTCGAGTGGGCTCGCGCCGCGGAGCAGCGCGGGGCGGGCGAAATCCTGCTTAACTCGATCGATCGCGACGGCAGCGGCCGCGGCTATGATCTCGCGCTCGTGTGCGCCGTAGTTGAGGCGGTATCAATTCCCGTGATTGCGCTGGGCGGCGTGGGCGACTGGTCACACTTCGCGGACGTCATCCGCCGAACGAATGTCAGTGCCGTCGCTGCGGCCAATATCTTTCACTATTCCGAGCAGAGCGTCTACAAGGCCAAGAAGTACCTTTTCGACCGGGGCTTTAACGTTCGTCAACCTGAGCTGCTGGCCGTCGGCCCGGAGGAGAAACACGAACCATGCGCTACTGCAAGCGATGCGTCTACCCCGAGGTAGCGGTCAACATCATCCTCGACCAGGAGGGCGTGTGCAGCGCCTGCCGGGTGGCCGAAGAGTTCGCCAAACTTACCCCGGCGTTCTGGCAGGAGCGCGAGCTCAAATTCCGCGAGATCATCGACTGGGCCCGCAGCCGGCAACACGGCAACTATCACTGCATTATCGCTGTCAGCGGCGGCAAGGACAGCTATTGGCAGACGTACCTGATCAAGGAAGTCTACAACCTGAATCCACTTCTGGTGACCTACCACGGCAACAACTATCTGCCCGAGGGCCAGGGCAATCTGGATCGAATGCGCAGCGTGTTCGGCGTGGACCACATCGTGTACGGCCCGAGCATACAAACGCTCAAGAAGCTCAACCGTCTGTGCTTCAAGAAGATGGGCGACATGAACTGGCACGCTCATACCGGAATCAAAATTGTGCCGATGCAGATTGCCTGCCGCTTCAACATTCCGCTGGTCGTGTGGGGCGAGACGACCTGGAGCATCGCCGGCATGTTCTCGCCCGACGATTACGTCGAGTACAACAAGCGCACCGTCCTCGAGCACGACCTGCGCGGCTTCTCCTGGCGCGACATGATCGGTGAAGAGGAGGGCCTCACCGAAGACGATTTGCTATGGGCGCGCATGCCCGGCGACGAGGAGCTGGAGCGGGTCGGCGTGCGCGGCATCTACATCGGCAATTTTTTCAACTGGGACCCCAATCGGCACGCCAGTCTAATGCACGAAAAGTTTGGCTTCGAGTTTGCCCGCCAGCCCTTTGACCGGACCTACCGCGTGATGTCCAACCTGGACGACATGCACGAAAACGGCCTGCACGACTACATGAAGTACGTCAAATTCGGCTACGGGCGGGCCTCGGACCACGCATCCAAGGACATCCGCAGCGGCGACATGACGCGCGAGCAAGGTATCGAAATGGTCCGCCAGTACGACCACGTCAAGCCGCGCGACCTGCAGCGCTGGCTGGAGTACGTCAATATGACCGAAGAAGAATTCGATTCGCTGGCTGACACCTTCCGCGACCCGCGCGCCTGGCGAAAGGAGAACGGACAATGGGTCAAGGACAACATCTGGGATCGCGAGCCGGCCGCCGTGGGTTGACCGTCGGCCACGGCCCCAGGAATCCCGCCGTTTGCCGTACTCCCGCCCATCCCACGCCGACTTGCGAGACGGAAGCCGACATGCAAGCGAGACTGCCCGAAGCCGAAGCGGTCTCTGACGACACCGCGTCGAAGCCAACGGGGCAGCTTTCCGAAGAGCAGATCCGGCCGCCGGAACTCATGCGAGCCAAGGCAGGTTGCATCGAGCGCGACCGGCGTTTTCTGCTCGACCGGTGGGATCGCTTCGTGCGTGTGACCTGTCCTGCCTGCGGGAGTCAAGAGCTCGCGCCGGCTTTCACGAAGCTCGCTTTCTCATACGAACGCTGCGCGGACTGCGAAACGATTCTGATGAATCCGCGCCCCAGCCGGGACCTGATGCTGGAGTTTTACGAGTCGTCAGCCAATTACGAATTCTGGAACCGCCACATTTTCCCCGCGACCGAAGACCTCCGGCGGCTGAAGATCTTCCGCCCCAGGGCCGCGCAGGTGAAAGAGATTTGCCGGCGTGAGGGACTCACCGGCGGCACCGCCTTGGAAATCGGGGCCGGGTTCGGCACGTTTTGTGAGGAGCTTGAACGCCTCGATCTCTTCGACCGGATCATCGCCCTCGAACCGACGCCGGCCCTGGCGGACACCTGCCGGGGGAAGGGCCTTGAAATCATTCAAGCTCCGGTGGAACGTTGCGGGCTCGGCAATGCCTGCGTCGATCTGATAGCCGCCTTCGAAGTTCTCGAGCATCTCTTTTCGCCTGCGGGATTCCTGGCCAGTGTTGTTCGTCTGTTGAAACCGCGGGGCCTGCTGGTGCTGTCCTGCCCGAATGTATGGGGCTTCGACGTGCGCACGCTCGGGACGCTGTCGAACACGATCGACCACGAGCACGTGAACTATTTCCACCCCGGGTCCCTGCGGTACCTGCTGCGCGCGTGCGGCCTTGCCGTGATCGAAGTCACGACCCCGGGCAAGCTGGATGCCGACCTCGTACGAAAGGCCGTGCTCGAGGGACGGCTTGACATCCGCGGCCGGCCTTTCCTGAAACACGTGCTGATCGAACGGTGGGAACAACTCGGCGCGTCGTTTCAGCAGTTTCTGACGCAGCAGCGTATGTCGAGCCACATGTGGGCGGTCGCGAAGAAGCTGACCTGAATGATTGCAGCGGGCGCGCCGCTGCGGTTGAACAGCCCGGCCCTGTCCTGCGATCGGCCCGGCACGTGGAGCTGCGAACTGTCTGCTATCAAGCCCGCAACTCAACCGCCGGTGGTATCTTGAAGCAGCCCGTGCACGGTCCCCGGGCGGACTGATCGCCGCGCGCCAAGCGTCGGGCCGTCTGGAACGTTGTGGTGTTGAACGCCTCTGGCCACGCTGACGTTTTCAAATCGCCCCAGACAAAACAGGAATCCGTCGCGTAGCAACATGGCAGGACGGTCCCGTCCCAGTGGATGATGGGAAAGTCGTACAGGTCCGTGCAATAGGGCGGCGGTTCGTCGCGCCCTCGTGCCGCGATTGGCTTTGGGCCCTCCGGAGTCCATGTTTGTCCATCCAGGTTGCCCTCGGCCACAGCGAAGTCATCCGCGCCAATTTCCCGTGCCAGACGAGCCGCCTCCTCAATTTGGTGCAGGTTGTGCGGAAAGCACAGGTACCGCCAGATGATCTTTGGCGACGTGGCGGCCCTGGCATGTCGAATGTTGACAAACTCCGCAAGGTTTTTCAGTGCTTGGCGACACGAACCGCCTTCGCGGTACCGGGCGTAGACATCCTGTGTCACTCCGTCGATCGAAGCCACCAGGAAGTCCAGCTCCGCGTCGACGAGGCTTTCTGGCAGGTTTCTCGGCAGGCGGTTCATGTTGGAGTGAACGTGCGTACCGACCCCGTGGGAGTGAATGACCGCGACGACTTCTGGCAGGCGGAGATTGAGAAACGGCTCACCCCAGTTGAACACGTTGACCTGCACCAGGAAGGGCCACAAGTCGTGCAGGTATCGCTCAAGCTGTGCGGGGTCCAACATGCCTTTCGGAAGCTCGGATTCCCGCGTCGGGCAGGCTTTACAACGCAGATTGCAGTAGTTGGCGGGTTCGAGCACCACGCGCCAGGGGTAGGCTTCCACCACCTCGACGCAAGCGGCACTCTGCGCGCGCAAACGCCGCGCGTTTTCCAGCTTGGCCGGCGTACCGTACCGCTCCCACAAGGACCGACCGACTTTCGACAAGTCCAGCAAGTTGCGTACCGACTCCATCTTCCCTCACCGTCAGTTGGTGGCACGGGGCGGCAGAACCCGCCTACAGGCCACAGAACACAGGTCTACTTCTCTCATCGACCGAGCTCCCCAAATCCCTTAGCAAGCTGCTGGTGCTCTGTCAGCCGTCAATTGATGGATGGGTGGCCCATGGCTTCAGCCGTGGGGGACACGAATCGGCCGAGCATTCGCGTCCCCCACCTCTAAAGAGGCGGGCCACCCAATCAACGATGGTCCATCGTATCAGGGTTGACGGAGCACTAGTCAGCCCGGGTTCCTCGCGCAGATTCGTCTCCATGAGGTTGCGCGGCGAAAGCGCTACCTGCGCTCGCGGCACCCGGATTTTGTCTGGAGCGGTCGCCGGCCCTCCCCCGATATCAAAACATAAGACCTGCGAGCACCCGACCGGACGAAAGCCGTATGTCTGCCACTGCCCTGGAAATCGCGCCGCCGGAGAGTGTGTATAGCTTCTTGCGCACGCATCCCGAATATGGAGGGGCATCGAAGGCCCGCAATTACTATCAACTGGCGGAGGCGCGAGGGCGCGGCGACTTGCTCGTCCATGCCGCCCCAGTGCAGATCCGGTTCGAACCCGATGCACGGTGCAACCTGCGCTGCTGCTGGGCACAACGTAATCCGAAGCACCCGGGATTGCGACCGCGTGGTGGCGCCGACCCCGACCTGGTCCGACGCCTCATCGACCAGATCGGCGAGAGCCTGTATGCGGTCAACCTTCACCATTGGGGCGAACCAACCCTCAACCCCCGTCTGCCCGAGCTCGTCCGGCTCTTCCACGACGCCGGCGTCTGCACCACCTTCCATACCAACCTGACGTTGATGACGGCCGAGCTGGCCGCCGCGCTGATCGAGGCGGGGCTGGACCTGGTCAGTGGTTCCATCGACGGCGTCAGCCAGCCGGTCTATGGGCAGTACCGGATCAACGGAAACGTAGACAGGGCTCTTGCGGGCCTGCGGCACCTGGCGAGGCAGCGGCGGGGGCTCGGTCGGATGAACCCGCATATCCGCTGGCAATTTCTGGTGTTCCCGCACAACGAGCACGAGGTCGAGCCGGCGCGCCGACTGGCGAGCGAGATCGGCGCGGACGTGTTCGACGCGGTCGCTGGCAGCGGCCTCCGCTGGACGCCGGAGGAAGGCTTCAAACCGCGACAGGCGGCGCGTCGGCCGCAGGGGCTGCTCTGTGAAGACCCTTGGTACGGCTTCGCCGTCGATTGGGACGGGGCGGTGCAGTTGTGTTGCCGTGCGTTTCAAGCCAGGCACGTCATGGGCCACATGGCCGAAGACGACCTGCGCAACATTTTCGACAACGAGCGGTTCCAGGTCGCTCGCCGCGTACTTCGCGACGGCACATGGAACGAGGGCGATAAGCCGATCCCCTGCACAGGCTGCAATAAGGTAAAGTACTTCGTTCCCGGGATCGCGCGCTTGAATCACCGGCTCACGCTGGGCTAGCAGGTCGCCGAGAGTGCCCCGCAGCACCGGTGGAACAGGCACCTGGGCTGCGTCTTGCCCGGCGGGACGCCGGTGTCGCACCGGGTTGCGCCGGGCGCACCAGTGCCGTTTCCGGTAGGAGAGTTTCGCAGCGGCCTGTGTCCCGCGGGCCGACGGCTGACGGGGACGTCGGTCGCTGCAATGAAGCGCGAAATACGCGAAGTCGAAACGGCCCCAAAAACTGTTCTTGCCGCCCGAAGACCATTTGCAACAGGCGCTGCGCCGTCATGCGACTTTCAAGTAACGGCGCGACATGCTCGAGACCCAAAGCACCTTCGGACCGGTCCCTGGTGGTGTGCGGCTTGCTCTCAAGGGCATGGTGTTCACAGCCGCGCGGCGCAAAGCAGATGATTGTCTTTGCCGCCTTCTGCGATACATCCCAGCGGGTACGGCGAGGGTCACGGTTCGAACGAGCCGGCAATCAACGGCGAATGCGCCTTGATTACCCTTGCCGGCCTCTTGATTGCCGGTCCTGATCCGCCCCCCTCCTGAATCCCTCCTCGAAGGCCTCGAGGTTCATATCCACAGTCTTGGGCGGCACGCTTTCCAGGATGGCCTGACGAAGCGAGGCGCGGCTGGCCGCGCCGGTGAGCCCGGCCAGGCAGCCCAGCATGATCAGGTTCGCCACTACGTCGCGGCCGAAGGTCTTGTGAGCCATGTCCGTTGCGGGCAGTCCAACAGCGCGGAACGCGCCGTTACCGGGCTTCACCAGGTCGCTGTCGTAGATCAGAATCCCGCCTTTCCGCAGGCTGGGTAGGTATTCTTCCAGGGCGGGCTGGGACATGGCAACCAAGACATCCAGAGCCGACGGCACGAAATCCAGAATCTCACCGGCCGAAATGATCACATCGCTCTTGCAGGCGCCGCCCCGCGACTCGCTCCCGTACGACTGGGTCTGCAAGGCGTTGGCGCCGTCCAGCAGGCCCGCGTGCCCCAGGATGTATCCGGCCATGACGATGCCCTGACCGCCGAAGCCGGCGAGCCTGATGTTCATCCCGTCTCCCTTCACCTGAAAGCGCTAGTCCGATAAGTCCGCCATCGAACGCCGTGAATCAACGGGCTCCGGCACCGGAGCTTGCGTGGCGCGGCTTTGATTGATCTGCCTGAGGGTCTCGGTGAACTCGGCCCGGTCGCGTTCAACCAGCTTGCCCACCAGGATCTTTCCTTCAAGGTCTTCCTCGGTCATGTTCCCGGTCCACCTCTTGTGGATCGAGTTCTCTTTGAAATACTCCATGAAGGCCAATCCGTCCCGAAGCCCGACGCGGCGGCCGTAGCTGACCGGGCATTGGGAGACGATCTCGATAAACGAAAACCCACTCTTCCGAAGGGCTTCTTTCATGGAGCTTACCAGCCAGCGACCGTGAAATGTGGTCCAGCGAGCTACGTAGTTGGCTCCGGCAGCGGCCACCAGCTCGGCAATCTTCATGGGGTACTCGGCGTTACTGTATGGCGTAGTGGTGGTCACGACGCCGAACGGCGTGGTGGGTGATACCTGACCGCCGGTCATGCCGTAAATGTAGTTGTTGACCAGGAAAACCGCGAGCCCCACGTTGCGGCGTGCCGCATGGATCAGGTGATTGCCGCCGATTCCGGCCAGATCGCCATCGCCCGCGATGACCACCACGGTGCTTTGGGGCCTGATTACCTTTATCCCGGTCGCGAAGGCGACCGCCCGGCCGTGGGTGGTATGGAGCGTGTCGCACTTCAGATAAGGGCTCGGAATCCAAGAGGAGCACCCGATCCCCGTCACAGAGATCAGGTTCTTCGGGTCGATCTCCAGGTCGTGTATGGCATGCATAAAGGCGTTCAGAACCTGGCCGCACCCGCAACCGGGACAATGGGTGGTCGGCAGGATCTCCTGCCGCAGATACCTGAGCATTTCATGTTCTGGCTCGCTCACGGTATCTCCCGCACGATCGCCTGGTGAATCTCCTCCACGGTGTGGGGCACGCCGCCAATCTTTGATACCCTAATCACCGGCACGCTTACAAACCGCTCCACCTCCCTGGCAAGCTGGCCCAGGTTCATCTCGGGAACCAGTATCTTCTTCACCTGTTTCGCCACGGCGGCCAGCCGCTCCCCGCAGAAGGGCCAGATCGTGGCCAGCCGGAAGTACCCCGCCTTCAGCCCTGCGTCGCGTGCCCGCACGACAGCGCCGAGAGCAGGCCGCGAGGCGGCGCCGTAGCACACTACGACGAGCTCGGCATCCTCGATGAAACGCTCCTGGTAGCGGATGATGTTCTTCCGGTTTCTGTCGATCTTGGCGCAAAACCGGGCGATCAGCCGCTCGTGTACGTCCTGGGAAACCACGTCCCGCATGCCGTCTTCCTTGTGCGTCGAACCAGTGATGTGGAGGAACTCCCCATTCCCGAACTCCTGCATGGGCTTGATCAACCCGGGCTCGTCAGCGGGGTCGAAACCGCCGCGAGGAAAGAGATGCAGATCCTCGAGGGCAGGAAAAACCAGCTTCTCTCTGAGATGCCCGATCTCGCCGTCCGTGAGGAAGATCACCGGATGCCGGTAACGCTCAGACAAGTCAAAGCACTCGATCATCAGGTCGAAGCACTCCTGCACCGAATTGGGAGCCAGGGCGATCATCTCGTGGTCGCCGTGGGTCCCCCAGCGGGCCTGGAGCACGTCTCCCTGGGCGGGCTTGGTGGCTTGGCCCGTGGAGGGACCGGAGCGCTGAACATCCACCACAACGCAGGGGGTCTCGGTCATGATGGCGTAACCGATGTTCTCCT
>JBHHZX010000071.1:0-12991 GCA_046758265.1 Phycisphaerae bacterium | reverse complement strand
GTCCATGACAATCAGTTCGGCATCGAGTACGAGCGCCTTGGCAATCTCGATCAACTGCCGGGTGGCGATGGGAAACGACTCGACCGGTCGGCGTACGTCGATGTCGACCCCCAGTCGTCGAAGAACGTCCGCGGCGTGGTGCTGCTGCTCTCGCCGACGCAACCATCCGCCCGTGGCTTCTTCGTGACCCAGGAAGATATTGTCGGCGACCGAGAGGGCCGGCACGAGCGAGAGGTCCTGGTGAATAATTGCGACTCCATGCGCGGCGGCGTGACGGGGAGAGCGAAAGCGCCGCGTGCGTCCGCGGATTTCGATCCGCCCACTGTCGGCCGTGTGCACGCCGCCGAGGATTCTGATCAACGTGCTCTTACCGGCGCCGTTTTCGCCGACCAGGACGTGGACCTCGCGAGCGTCGAGTTCGAGCTGAACATGTCTCAGCACCTGGTGTGAACCGAAGGACTTGCAGATGCGGGACATCCGCAGGAGTGGGGCTTCGGCGAGCTGTAAGTTTTTGTACTCTGGTGACATGGCGGCCGGCCGAGACCGGGCGTGCCACAAAAACAGATCCCGAATCCTCAGCAGCGCGCGAGAGTCCGGGATCGACCATCGGGCTAACTGTCGCTCGTTTGACCCGATCCTACGCGCCTTCGCCGACGAGTTCTCGCAGCCCGCGCTGCATCTCCCGTCACTTAATGCACTTATACAGCGATCGGCGTAGTGGTCAACGCTTTGTAAGCCGATAGTGACCGGGTCTGGGCGTCCGCGCGAACTCGATCAGACCCCGTTTGACGAGGTGGGCGAGGTTCCGCTTGGCCGTTCTCGGCCCGATACGGAACTGCTTCTCCAGTTCGCGACGCTGAAGTTTGACGTCGTGGCGGAGTTGATCGAGTACCCAGTGGTGCCGATCGCTCAAGGGAACATTAGCCGAGCTTGCGGGGACATCAGACAGGTCCGCGTCCCCGCATGGCACCGCAACGTCCCCGCCAGATGTCCCTGCAATTTCCCCCCGGTATGCCTCTGCAACGTCACCGTCACGGCCTACCACAAAACGGATGAGCGAATTGAAGCCCACATCTTCGTCGCGACGTTGGCCCTCTTCCTCAAGCGAACCCTGGAACACCAACTCGCTCAAACGCTGCCGGAACTGAGCGGCAACGACGCGCTCGTGGCGATGCGCTCGATCGGCTTGACCGAACTCGACCTGGGCGGGCCGCCCCAGGGGCCCGGGCGCCGCCAGACCACCGGTCGGGCTGAGCGGGGCACAGTTGGCCAAACCATCCGGCTGGTCTCCGGCGGCGGCCAGGATGCCCGGCGCGTCGTGAAGGCCCTGGGGATCGCCGATCCTTCAGCCTGGCTCAGGACAGGCCTCGACCCGCCAGGCGTCAAGTGACTCCCTCCCAGACCCGCCCAAAGGGCGCTGTAATGGCAAACACAGAATTGAGTCCTTATTTGACAAGGGCTCACGAGCCAAACGGACGAACATGAGCTAGAACGCAGAGCTGGTGCCTTGGTGCTGACACCCGTCGCGCGTCGATCCCGCGCAAGCGCAGGCACGAGGGCGATCGCCAGGAGCGTAGAAATAGGTGGGTGTCGCTATTTTCTTTATTTTTTGCGTTTTTTAGTATTTTTTATAGGTGAACCGTGGGCAGGATGCCCGCGCCACCTAGTTCTTCCAGGGGCGCCGAGCGCGCATGCCACTCTGAGAGGCGGCATTTCCGCTCAGTTTGTGCGCTCAGGTCGATCTCGGAGCAGCTACGCAGGCCGGACCGCCGCTTCTCTGCCAATCGTTGCCAGACGTCGCGCACCCTGGGTCACAGTAAACGCGGGCCGCCATAGGACCCGTGCCGATACTTTGCCCCAATGATTCTGCCCACCGGTCCAGGCGCGACTCGCACTGTAGGGCGGCTGAGCACTCCACAACGTTTGCCGCGGTTATACCATATCCTCATCCGGCAACGACCCGGTACGCGCGAGCGAAGGAAATGCTGCCCGCTACTCGTCCGGGCAGGGTCCGGGCAACGGTACGAAACAATTCGGGCAGCGTGGCTCGTATTCTCCCGGGCCGCCGACCATTTGCCCGCCCACCACCGGCACCACGCGTTGCGAATAGCGCGCCGGCTCGCCGCATACGCCGCACGGCGCGTGCATCAGTTCAACGCTGTCGGCGATTTCCTTGAGCTGCGGGAAGGGAGGAAACGGCCGCCCCCAGGCGTTGTGATCGATGCCGGCGATGATCACGCGCCGGCGACGTTCGCACAGACGCTCGCACACCGCGACCAGTCCCCGGCCGAAAAACTGCCCTTCGTCGATGCCGATTACTTCCGCAGCGGCGGCGCAGGTTTCGAGCAGGCCGAGCTCCGCGACCGTCTGGGCAGGAAAGTAGCGGCCATCGTGCGTAGCCAGCTCCGTGGGCGCGTAGCGACTATCAAGCGCGTGTTTGAAAGCCAGCGTCCGCTGGCCAGCGGCCCGCGCAGCGCGCAGTCGCTCGATCAAACGGGCGGTCTTCCCGGCAAACATGCAGCCGCAAATCACCTCGATCCCTCCGGGCGGTGTGTCGGTTTGCTTGTGGCCCAAGGCGTTCTCCATCCGCGGGTTAGTCGTTCATGTGCATGCTCACTCTGGCAACGAGCGGGCACCTCTCCCTGGGGGTGGCCCACCTCTTTAGAGGTGGGGGCGCGATTTTAAGTTGGCGTCGCCTGCCTCCTCCACCATCGCGATACGCTGGCCGAGCCAAGGGCGTGCCAGGCAACTGCAACCCCTGCGAATGTTGCTCAACTCTCCTTGCGCAACCGGGCGGCGGCTGCCATGAAACCGGCCGCGCGCTGCCCATCAATGGGGTTGCTCCACAGCCCGTCGCGCTTGAAGTACGAGCTGATGATGAACACGTCCGCGTATGCCCAAAGGTCTGGCAGGTTCTCCGGCGTCAGCCCCGAGCCGATGCACACCGGGATACCTACCGCGTTCTTGACCGTGCCGACGTCTTCCGGCAACGCCGGCTGGCCGCTGGCGGTGCCGGTGACCACAACCGCTTCGGCGCCGAAGAACTCAGTCGTTCCGGCCGCTTCCGCTAGCGAAACGTCCGCCGTGAGCGCGTGGCTCGAGTGCTTCTTCTTCACGTCGGCCAGAATCTTGATGTGCTCGGCCCCGATCTGCCGACGATAGCGCAGTAGCGGTCCGGCTTCAGCGATAGACATCAGACCTTCGTCGGCCACGTGAGCGTAAGCGAAGTTTTCGACCCGGACGAACGCCGCTCCGATCGCGAGCGCTACCGCCAGCGCTTCGCGATTTGCCGCCGCCAGAATCTGGACGCCGAGTGGTAGGGGGGTGGGGACGCTCTTGTGGCCCGGCTTGGGTGCTGGCACGTGAATCTCTCCTCGCACCTGCGAACACTCTTCGCGCGCCGCAAGTCCGACGGCAGTCATGGCGGCGGTGATTTCCGGCCCGACGCTGCCTTTTAGATACAGCACATCGTGCATGTTCTCGATGATAAGCGCGTCCACGCCGGCCTGGGTATACGTCTCGGCTTCTTCGCGCGCCCGCGCGATGATGGCCGCGAGCGGCTCGCTGTTGCGCGGCGTCCCAGGCAACGCGCCGACGTGAATCATCCCGACGACGGCCTTGGGGCTAGAAAACAGCGTTTTCACGGTGCGCACTTTCGTCACTTGCGGGTCTCTGAACTTGTAAGGCTAGCCGCTCGGAGCGGCGGCGCAAATGGGTGGGTGGCCTGGGGACGTGCTGCTAATCGGGGCGTGGGAGCGGCATCGCAAGATTTTGCGCGCAGAAGCGTGACCTGCGTCATGGTAACATGGTGGCGCTTTCGGCAGACCATATCTGAGTGAGGAGAAGCCAATGACTCGACTGCGAATCGCACATGTCGGAATTGTGCTGGCGGCAATCGTCCTCGCGTCCGCGCCGGCCTGGACGAGCGAGATCGGGTACGAGGTCGTCGCACAGGTGCGGGAAGCGACTTACAGCTACTATCTCGACGCGCGGCTGTTCACGCGCTTTGGAGACGATCGGGGCGGGCTGTGGGGCCTCGACCACGACGCCGCCCGCGACAACATCGTCGCAATCTTTGAGAGCTTCGGTCTGGATGTCGAGCTGCATGCGTTCGATTACTGGGGCGAGACCGCCTATAATGTGGTTGCGACCCAATGGGGCACGACTTCGCCGGATGCCCAGTACATTGTCGGCGCGCATTACGATTCGGTCTACAACCCCGGGGCGGACGACGACGCTTCGGGCGTGGCGGCGCTGCTGGAAATCGCCCGTGTGCTCTCATCCTACGAGACCGAGTACACCATCAAGTACATCGCCTTTGACCTGGAAGAATTCGGGCTGATCGGCAGCGAAGCGTACGTGGTTGATCACCTGAGCGACGACATCCGTGGGATGGTGCAACTGGACATGATCTCATGGAACAACGGCACACTGAAGTGCCAGATTCGCGGTCAGACCGCGTCCAACCCCATCAAGAACGCTTTGGCCGACGCCTTCGCTGAGTACGCGACGGGCGTGACGGCATTGGTCAAACCTCCTGCAGCCGGCTACGGCAGTGACCACATGCCCTTTGAAGATGCCGGCTTTCAAGCCTGCTGGCTCGTCGAGCATGGCTTCAGATACAATCCGCACTTCCACTCGGCCCGCGATTCGATCGACGTGCCGGAATACATCGACTACTGGTATGGTGCCGAATTGCTCCGGGGCGTCGCCGGCTTCCTGGCAGACCAGGCCCTGGCGAATTATCCCTACGATTGCGACGGCGATGGCGTCGTTGACGCAGCACAGATCCAGAACGACCCCGGCCTTGACTGCAACGGGAATCAGATTCTCGATGAGTGCGAGTTTGCCGGCGACCGAGATATGAACGGCAACGGCGTGCCCGATCTGTGCGACATCTACGCCGGGACGAGCGGCGATTGCAATGGGAACTGGGTCCCGGATGAGATCGAGGCGGGGTACACCGACGACTGCAACGGCAATGGTTTCCCCGACCTGTGTGACGTCGCTGAGCACATCAGTGAAGACATAAACCAGAATGGCGTTCCGGACGAGTGCGAAGTCGAGCAAACGATCTATGTCGACGACGACGCGCCGAACGATCCCGGACCGGGCAATCCGTGGCTCAGCGATCCAGATGAGGACGGTTCACCCGGGCACCCGTTTGACAGCATCGCCGAGGCGATTGCGCAGGCTGTGCATGCCAGCCAGATTACCGTGCTGTCGGGCACGTACTCCGGCATCGGGAACCGTTGGATCGATTTCATCGGCCGGCGCGCGGTGCTGCGCAGCGAAGCGGGACCGGAAACGTGCGTCATCGACTTGGAGGGCTGGGCTGCTGGACTTCTCCTGCAAGGGGAGCAGGGACCGGAAACAGTTATCGACGGATTCACAATTACAAATGGAAGTTGGTACTGGGGTACGGCGCTTGACCTGTTCAATGCCAGCCCCACCGTTGCCAACTGTGTCTTCAGCCAAAATACCGTCGAGTCGTGGGGCGGCGGTGGGGCCGTGCGGGGCTACGAAAGCGACGCGCGGTTCGTCAATTGCGCGTTCCGTGGGAATGTGGTCAACGTCTCTGACCCTTCAGACCTCGGTGCTGGCGGTGCCGCGTACTTCGTCGGTGGCTCTCCCAGTTTCGTGCAATGCAGCTTCTCCGCAAACAGCGCGGCCCGATCGGGAGGAGCAATTGCCCTGGAAGACGCGGTCTGCACCCTCGCGAACTCGATTCTCTGGGACAATGCCGCTCCCTCCGGTCCGCAGATCGCCCTCTACCGGCTCGCGATCCTCCAGACTTCGCACAGCGACGTGGCTGGCGGCGCAGCGGCGGTGTACGTTAGCGGCGCCACGCTCATCTGGGGCCCGGGAAACATCGACGCCGACCCGTTGTTTGTTGATCCGGAGAGCGGGGACCTGCGCTTGCTACCCGGGTCGTCGTGCATTGATGCTGGGGCGAACGCTCTGGTGCCGGCCGATTTCGCCGACCTCGATCGCGACGGTGATGTCCGCGAACTCACGCCGCTCGATCTCGACTATGAGGGCCGCTTTTTCGACGATCCTGACACGCCGGACACCGGCTGCGGGAGTGCACCGGTCGTGGACATGGGGGCGTACGAGTTCGGCGGCACGGGCCCCGTGCCCTGCGTCGGCGACCTGAACGGCGACGGGATGGTCAGCTTATTCGACCTGGCAGTGCTCTTGTCGGGTTTTGGCATCGACGACCGCGGCGACCTGGACTGCGACGGCGACACCGATCACGGCGATCTGACCGCGTTGCTCAACAGCTACGGCGACGTTTGCCCACAGACCGGCCGGGGCGGCGCCGAGACGCGCGGGGAGGGCTAAGGGCTGGCGAGGGTCTCGATCGGCTGAATCTGGGGCGTCCTCGCAGAAGGCGGGCAACCGGGTGTTACTGATGGCACCCGAGCGGCCCGTCGCTTGCGCTTCGGGTTCGGAGCGGTCCGCTCGCTGACGCGTCGCGGCTCTGAGTTCGCCTCGTTGAGACGTCGCGGCTCGGACCAGGCCGCTTGCTGGCGCTTGGCGGATCTGACTTTCCCCTGCTGACGCGTCGGAGTTCGGAGTGTGCAAAAACACGCTCGCCGGCGCCTCCGCCGCACAGGTTGCTAGAAACCCTGAGTGACGGACGGGACGCCGGCGATCGTGTTTTCGGTGGGCGTCGCGCGGCCTTCTGCTCTCATCGCTCGACAGCGCGGTCGCCACCGATTTGGCGTTACTTGCCGACTACGGTTTTCTTCGACGTCTTTCGCGACGTGCTGTCCATGAATTCTCCGTAGTCGTTGTCGTGCTGCTCGGCCAGGCGGACGTCCCAGTTCTGCATTGCCGCCCGCTGCAGTTCTTTTTGCTGTTGGACGAGCTTGGCCAGACGGCTCTGGGTTTCCTCCCGGGCGGCCCGCGCTTGTGCCAAAGCGGTTTCGAGGATGTTCTGGTTGAACGAGTCGTCCCGATAGTGGGCCGTCGACACAAAGATCCGGTCAGAGTCCGTTTGCGCCAAGCGCGCCTCGAACACCGCCCGGACCGCCTGCTCACGCGCCGCGGCAATCTGGCGCTCAGCCGCGACATTGGCGGTCGTGATGTCCGCCGCCGTGCGAATGGCGACTGCCTCGGCATCACAGAGGGCTTCGGTCTGCTCGCGCCCCGCCTTCGCGGTGGCCACCAAACGCTCCACCTCCGCTTCCGCCTTGATCTGGTTCACGTACAGCTCATCGCGGGTACGTTCGATGTCGGCGAAGGCGAGCGTCTGCTCGAGCTCATCCTGTGCCTGGAGGCGATCGATCTCTACCTCCGTCTTACGCCCGAGAACTTCGGCTTGCGTCAGGGCCTGCTCGTAGTTGGCCTGGGCGACCGCCGTCGAGGTCTCGATCTGACGGTCGAGCTTGACCAGTTCGGCATTCAGCGTTTGGCCGGCCGCCTCGATGCCCGCGTCGATCTGAGCCGCAAGGGCGGTCTCGGCTTGCTCAATGCTGGCCGCTTCCGCCATCAGCCGATTGAACTCGGCTTCGCCGCGTTCCTGTGTGGCGCGCCGCTCCGCCTCGAGGGCCTGGATTTCGGCCTGGCCGTTCCTGGCGACCATCTCAGCTTCCTTGCGCAAGGCGACGCCCTGGGCGATGCCGCTGTCGCGCCGCGACTTCGCCTTAGCGCGCAGGTCCGCCGCATCCGCAAGGGCCTCCTTCCGAAAGGCGCTGGCTTCCACAATTGCCCGGTTGTAAGTGGACTTGGCAATCGCGAGTTCGGAATCAATTCGTGCGGTCCGCTCGGAGAATTTCGCTTCCGCCTTCTTTTCCAACGCGTCGGCAGCGGCGAACTGCTCGGCGGCGATCGCCAGTTGCTGGGCCCTGATCGCTTCGAGCTTCTTCTTGCTTTCCGTGTATGTCGCCTCCAGCGCTACGTCACTGGCGTCGGCCCGGGCACGTTCGCGCATCACCTCGGCCAACGCCGTGCGGAAAGTGGCAACATGCTCGGGTTCCACGATCGGGGTGACCTTGGCCACCGTCGGCACCTCGGGTACGGTGTGCATATCGGAAGCCTCTTCGGGCACCGGATTCGTCTTGCCCTCAAAAACGACACGACCGGCTTGCCGTTTCCGCGCCAGCTCCGCCAGGATCTCCTCACGCAGCCGCGCCGCTTCCGCTTGCGCCTCGGCAATAATCGTCTTCATTTGTGCCTCGGCCACGGCATCCTGGTGCTGCGCTGTTTCGCGCATCGCCTTGGCGCGGGCCGCGGCTGCAGCCTTTACGAATTCTGCGCGGGCGATTTGCTCCAGCCGGTTGGCCTTCGCGCGAATCTTTTCAACATCAGCCGACGCCTGTTTGAACCACGCGTCAAGTTCGCCCACCTCTTTCGCGAAGTCGGATTCGCCCTTTTCGATGGTGACGTTGGAATCTCCACGGAGCCGCTCGATTTCCGCCAGCGCTTTCTCGTAGAGCGACTGCGCTGCCGAGATCTGGCGATCGTAAGCGGCCTGCGCTTTTTGCCGCTCCGTCTTCGCCGTCGTCACTTTCAGGTCGTACTCTTCTTGCGATGCTTGCTTCTGTAGCGACGTCGCTTGGGCCTCCAGTTCCTTCGCGTAGGCCTGGCCGTCTTGTTCAATCGAAGCAGCCTCAGCCAGCAACCAGCGGGCCTCCGCCGCGCTCTTCTCGCCCACGGTCTTGAGCCGCTGCTGCAGTTCGGCCAGACGGGCCGCAGTCTGCTCCTGAGTGGACTGGGCTTGCGTCCGCAGGCGCGCGGTCACTGCGGCGGCCCGGGCCCGTGTCGCTTTAGCGGTTTCCGTCATCTCGTCGATCGCTGCCAGCCCTTCCTTTTCCGTAGCCTCGCGGATGGTCCGCAGTTGCTCGATGCGGGCCTGGACCTGGGTATATTCGTGTTCGGCGCGGCTGATCAAGTCGGTCTGGGCCGTCATGCGGTCTTTGGTCAGCGTGCTGCGGAGCACGTTGCGCTGTTCCACCTCGGCCTTGGCTTTGCGTTCGCGTGCCGCGATTGTCGCGGACATTTCACTGTGCTGCGCGTTGAATTCCTTCCTGACCTTCTCCGCTTCGGCCAGAGTCGATTGCTCATTTGATTTGGCACCCTGGCGTTGGGCTGTCACGCGCGCAATCTCTTGGTGGTAGCGCGCGTCGCGCTCGATCTCCGCCGCGCGAGCAGCGTCACGCTTGGATTCGACCTCCGCGATCCCGATCCGCGCTTCGCTGACGTACTTGTCCGGCACGTGACGCCGTTTGGCTTCCTGATTGATATACGTCAACGTGTCTTCTGTTTGGGGATGGGAGTCCTTCAAGCCGAGCTGCGTGTCCGTGGGCGCCCGGGAATGCAGGTTGCTCGCGCAACCCACGAGCATTGCCAAGCCGACGAGCGCAGACAGGCGCCATGCGTCGCGTCGCCGCTCTCCTGCGATCCATCGGGCCAGGTTGCCCATCGATCGCTCGTACCGTTTGTGTTTTTCGGGCCTTTGCATGTGAGCGTTCCTCCAAATACCGCGAGACCAAAACCGTGGGGCCGATACCTTAGATCGTCTAACTGTTCCGACCTCGATTCGTTCGGAAACTCGCGGGACGGTCTTGAGGCTAATAGCAAAAGGGTGTCCGTTTCCCGCCTGCTTTGCGAAACTTCGGTGCGCAAAACTACGGCAGGCAGACGCTTGTCTTGAAGCCACAGCGGTTTAGGGTCCTCCCCTCGAAACCGAGAGGCGCAGGGCAGGCGCGTGGTGCACGGGTGTTCCGCGGGGCGGAAGGGCCGCCTCACGTCCGATATGGCCGAGTAGCGAGCGGGATATCGATCGTTTCCCGCTGCCCTGAATCGAATGGTGCAGGGTTGCGCCGCAACCTGAGAAAAGTTGCCCCCGTGCCGCTGGGAATCGGCGACACGTGCGCAAAAGCTGCCCCGGTCCCGGGCCTACCAAACGGTCCCTTGCGGCGTATCGCGCAGGTGGACGCCGAGGGCGGCGAGACGCTCCCGGATCTGGTCGCCGAGCGCGAAGTTTCTCTGTTGGCGGGCGTCGTTGCGCAGGTCCACGAGTGCCCGGATCAACTCGGTTTGCTTGGCCTCATCGGCGCCGCCCGACGGAGCCGGCCACTTGAAGCCGAGGGCGTCGCCGGCGAGCCGCTGCATGAGCCTATCCGCCGCCAGGAGGTCCTCCTGGCCGACGCCGGCGCCAATCCATTCGCCGCTTTGCTTTGCGAGCTCGAAGATGGTTGCGATCCCCGCCGCGGTGTTGAAGTCTTCGTTCATCGCGTCGGTAAAGCGTTTTTCGATGTCGGCAAGCGCGGTGCGGACCTGTTCCGACTGCGGCTTCGACGGCGCCGCTTTCGCGGCCCGTGAGAGCTCGCGGGCGGCGTCGCGCAGCTTGCACGAGCCGCTCTCGGCTCCCTTCAAGGCTTCGTTAGAGAAATCAAGCGGCTGACGGTAGTGGCTGGTAAGCACGAAATGCCGGATGACCACCGGCTCGAACGCCTTCTCGAGCAGTGGTGTACCCTCTTGAAAGATCTCCTTGAGCGAGATGGCGTTGCCGAGGCTCTTGCCCATCTTCTGACCGTTGAGCGTGCACATGTTGTTGTGCAGCCAGTAGCGGGCGAAGGGTTTGCCGGTGCAGCATTCCCCCTGGGCGATCTCACATTCGTGGTGCGGGAACTGGTTCTCGATGCCGCCGCCGTGGATGTCCAGCGTGTCGCCGATGTATTTCTGGCTCATGACGGAGCATTCGAGGTGCCAGCCGGGGTAGCCTTCGCCCCAGGGGCTGGGCCAGCGCATGATGTGGCCGGGCTCGGCCCGCTTCCACAGCGCGAAGTCCGGCGGCTGCCGCTTCTCGGGGTTGACGGCGACGCGGGCGCCGGCGTCCATCTCCTCCACGCTGCGGCCACTCAGCTTTCCATAGTCCGGAAACGAACTCACGTCGAAGTAAACCGAGCCGTTAACCTCGTACGCGTGGCCGTTTTCGAGCAGCTTCTGGACGGCCGTGATCTGCTCGGGGATGTGGCCGGTGGCGCGAGGCGCAATGTCGGGCCGCAGAATGTTCAGCGCGTCCATGTCTTCGTAGTAACTTTGCATATAGGCTTCGGCCACCGCCATCGGGTGCAGGCCGCGGCGCCGGGCTTCGCTGATGACCTTGTCCTCGCCCTCGTCGGCGTTGTCGGTCAGGTGGCCGACGTCGGTGATGTTCTGGATGTAATTGACCTCGTACCCGCTGAACCGCAGCCAGCGGATGATCGCGTCAAAGCTGACGTAGCTCTTGGCGTGGCCGAGGTGGCTGTGCCCGTAGACCGTCGGCCCGCAGACGTAGATGCCGACGCGCGGCAGATTCAGCGGCACGAACGCTTCGCGCTGACGCGTCAGGCTGTTATGAACCTTGAGTGCCATCGACACACCCTCTTCGCTCGATTTCCCTCACCACTGCATTGTACGATAGTTGCCGGGGGATGCATCCCGCCAGCGGCCAACCTGCGGTACGATCTGCCAGTGGGATTCATGGACGTCGAAAAGGATTCACGGACGACGTGCAAGAGTCGAACACAGAGGACAGGTTGAGTCCGAGTGCGAGCGCGAGCGGAAACGACCCGCAGCGGGACCGCGTGCCGACGCTGGCCGAAGCGGTCGTGACCGGACTCTGCGTCGCGCTCGTAGGCAGCCTGCTGGTCGGGGCAGCCGAGTGTCTGCTGGTTGCGGCCAATGTCTCGGCGAAGCTGGTCGGCGAAACGATCCCGGCTGAACTGCTGGTCGCGATGGTCGGCCGAAATGCCCTTACACACGCGCTGCTCTGGTGTCCTGTTATGGTCGTCGTCGCGCTCGCGTACTGGGGTGTCGCCCGGCGGCGGCCGCGTGCGGCGCCGATCCCGGCGCTCTCCGCACTCTTCATTGTGCTCGCCGGCCCGGTGGTCATTTACGCTGACCTGGAGCTGGCCGACCGGGCGAAGCGGGTTCTACTCATCGGTGGTTGCGCGGTCGCCGTCGTCGTCGGGGCCATCAAGTATCTGGTACTGCGGCTGATGAACCGCAAGATCGGGCAAACCCGGCTGAAGCGCCTGACGCATGCCGTGACCGTCTTGAGCCTTCTGGTCATGGTCGTGACCGGCGTCGTCTTCATACGCTCGCCGCTGTTCAATCCCGCTACCTGGCGGGCCTCGGCGCCGTCCCTGCAACACGCGCGATGGTCGAAGCTCAATGTGCTTTGGATCGTGCTGGACACCGCCCGCGCCGACCGCATGAGTTGCCACGGCTACGACAGGCCCACGACGCCGTTCCTCAACGAATGGGCCCGCCGAGCGGTGGTTTGCGACCGGGCGGTCGCGAACGGCATGTGGACCGTTCCGGCACACGCCTCGATGTTCACCGGGCTCAGCGTGCGTGAGCACGGTACCGGCCACCGCCGTCTCTGGCTCGATGATTCGATCCGCACGGTCGCCGACGGTTTGGCTGAGAGCGGATATGCCACGGCGATGTTCTCGAACAACCCGCTTGTCGCGCCCGACACAAACCTGACAAAAGGCTTTCAGACCTGGCGGATCGTCTATCACCTGCGTCAACTGAATCGTTTCTCGCTCGATTTTCTGTGCGAGAAGCGGGGCATCACACCTTTCCTGCCGTGGCTTGATCAGGACTTCGGGGCCGCGCTGACCAACCAGTTCGTCGGTGATTGGCTCGACGCCCACGCCGGCGAGCCGAAGTTTGTCTTCATCAATTACATGGAAACCCATCTGCCCTATCGTGTGCCGCTCCGCTATCGCCGCCTGTTTCTCGACGCCGCGCAGCTCGATCGGTCGTACGACTTGCGTCGGCGTGTCCACGGGAACCTGGTGCGCCGGCTCGACCGCGACTTCAACATCCGCGGGTCGGATTTCCTGAGCGTGTCCGACCGCGAGGTGCTCCAGCGGCAATACGACGCCGCGATTCGCTATCTCGACGACCGGGTGCGCGAGGTGATCGAGATGTTCGAGCAGCGCGGCTTGCTCGACAACACTCTGGTTGTGATCGTCAGCGACCATGG
>JBHHZX010000070.1:0-13118 GCA_046758265.1 Phycisphaerae bacterium | reverse complement strand
GGCGCTTTGATTTGCCACGCTTGCGATCTTCTTTGGCGGGCTCTTGGCCCCCCGATCGCTCGGCGCGGATGCGGGTGATGAGTTCGTCGTCGGACAGGTTGACGCCGAGGCGGCGCAAAACGCGCAGTTTTTCCACTTCGTCGTCAGTGAAGTCCACCGTATCGACGCTGTCGCCGGCGTTGGAGTCGGCCTCGACGAGAGCCTGCGACGGTTGTTGCCCTTCCGGGCCGTCGGCCGATTCGTTCGTCCGTGAAGGCATCCCCTCGAAGATCGGGGAATATCCCGGCAGGATTGGCTCGTCTTCCGCGGCAGCTTCCGAGTCTGCCGCCGCTTCCGCGGAGACTTCCGGAGCAGCGACATCCGCGGCTTTGGCAGGGGGGTCGGGTCCGGGCCTGGCCGGCGTTTCCGGCGCCTCGGGCGCTTCCTCCGCTGCCGCGTCCGCAACTGCGTCGGATTCCGCCGCGGCCGGCTGGCCGACATCGGCTGGTGCGGGCGCAGGCACGGCACAGGTCTGGTCGCTGGCGTCCTGCCTGGCCCCCATCCGCGGGTGCGCCTCCTGGAACTTGGCGGTGGCGTGCTCCCGGCGGCGCACAGCAGCCTCTTGCGCGGCAAGCTCGTTGCGGCGCTGCGCCAGCTCGGCCTGTTGGGTGGCGAACCGCTGCCGCTCCGCCTCGAATGCCTCAAGTTTCGCCTGCAACTCGGTCTGTAGTTGCTCGAGGCGGTTGCGTTCGGCATCTGAGTCGACGTGCCGTTGCCTAAGCTGCTCGCGATCGGCGCTCAGCGCCGCAACTTCCGTCCGGAGCTCCTGTTGCCGCACGTCGAGGTCCTGATCGCATCGCCGGAGTTGCTGCTCGCGCTCCACCAGATCAGCCTCGCGTGTCGCCGCTTGGGTCTTGCGCTGCTCCAGCTCCGCCATGCGACAGTTGAGATTGGCCTTGAGCTCGGACAGTTTCCGGAAGGCAGACGCAAACTGATCTGAGAAGCTGCTGATCTGCGCGGACAATGTCTCTACGGCCTGCGCCACCGATTCGTCCGGCGCCGGCACCGACTGCCCCGCCACCACCGTTCGTGGATCCGCTGCCATGCCTCAACTTTTCCTCGATTGGCCTGGCGCCACCGCGGATCGCGTGGCGCGCGGCATCCGCCTCACATCGAGAAGATACTTCCCATAACATACGTCACGGCCGCGCACCAAGCCGGTCGCCTGCGAGTCGACACCGCAGACATAAGAAAGTATGCGAAATGTTTTCGACGGAATCCCGTCGGTCGGGCCCCCAGCCCCCGAATGACAGATAACGTCCGGCTGCGCCCGAGCCGCTGATCGGGTACGCCGAAGCCAGCAAAGGATCGGGCGATGAATCTACCCAGGCGTGGTAACAGCACGAATCCGAACACGAGCCCGCATCCCGGCGACATCCCGCTGACCGAGTTTCGCGCGGCAATGCATCGCGTCGCCGACATGCTGGCCGACTACCTCGAGAACGTCGGCGAGTACCCGGTGGTGCCCAAAATATCACCGGGCGAGGTCCGCAAACGTCTACCCGCTGAGCCGCCTCAGCAGTCACAACCGCTCGCCCAAATCCTGGACGACTACCAGCGGCTGATCGAGCCGAACACCACGCACTGGAACCACCCGGGCTTCATGGCCTACTTCGCGATCACCGGGTCGGCGCCAGGAATCATCGGCGAAGCGCTGGCCGCGGGCCTGAACGTCAACGCCATGCTCTGGCGGACCGGGCCGGCCGCCACGGAGCTCGAAGAGCTGGTCTGCGATTGGCTGCGGCAGATGATCGGGTTGCCGGACACGTTCCGCGGCCACATCAACGATACGGCTTCGATCGCGTCGCTACTGGCGCTCGCCGCCGCGCGGCAACGCCTTCGGGAGTACAAAATCCGACAGCGTGGAATGGCCGGACGCAGCGACCTGCCGGGGCTCACCGTGTACGCCAGCGAACATGCACATTCTTCGATCGACAAAGCCGCGATCACACTGGGCATCGGGCTGGAAAACCTGCGGCGAATTCGGATGGATGACGAATACCGGATGGATCCGCAAGCGCTGGAAAGCGCCGTCGCCACGGACCGGGCGGCGGGTCGGCGACCGGTCTGCGTCGTCGCGACCGCCGGCACGACTTCGACCACCAGCGTCGATCCCCTGCGGCCGGTCGCCAAGATTTGCCGGCGCGAAGACCTGTGGCTGCACGTGGACGCGGCATACGCCGGTTCGGCCGCGATCTGCCCCGAGTACCGCGCCCTGATGGACGGGTTGGAAGAAGCCGACTCGATCGTGCTTAACCCGCACAAATGGCTGTTCACGCCGATTGACTGCTCCGTCATGCTCGTCCGCGACGTGGAGACGCTCAAAGAGGCTTTCTCGGTCGTCCCCGAGTACCTGCGGACCGCCGATGCCGACGTGACCAACCTGATGGACTACGGCGTGCAGCTTGGCCGGCGGTTTCGGGCGCTCAAGCTCTGGATGGTGCTGCGGGCGTTCGGCGTGCAGGGCTTGCAGGAGCGGATTCGTTATCACTGCGCGTTGGCTCGGGAGTTCGCGGATTGGATCGAAGCCGAGCCAGGGTTCGAATTGTGCGCGCCGGTCCCCTTCAGCACGGTCTGCTTCCGGGCGGTGCCGGACATGGCGGCTGAGCAACAGGATCAGTTCAACGAGCGCTTGCTGGCTGAGGTCAACGCCGCCGGCCCGATCTTCCTGTCGCATACGAAGCTGCGTGACCGGTACGTCCTGCGTCTGACGATCGGGAATCTGCGCACGCGCCGCGCGCACGTCGAACAAGCCTGGGAACTGATCCGCGAAGCGCATGGAAATCTTTCGCGATAAGGACAGATACCGCGAACGCCGACGACGACCCCGGGTGGCATGGGCAAGCGTCAGACACGGTGGACTGGAGCCATTTGGCACGCCTCGGTTCCAAGGATTCGCAGGTTTGCAGATGATCGAGCTTGCCCGTGCATGTTGCAGCGTAGCACGATCACGGGCAAGGACCGCGACAACGTCACTTCTTCAGCAGGACGAATCGGCGCGGTCCGTGCCCATGGCACCCGGCGCAAGCCAGCGGTCCGGATACCAGGCCCCGCGCTGGCGCTTGGGGTTCGGATCGGCGCCGGCGAAAGCCTCATTCCCGGCGAAAAACTCGGCAGTTTGCAATCCGCCAGCGGGCTGCTATGATGTGTCCTGCGGAAATAAAGTATGCAGGTCGTTGCCATCATACCGGCCCGTTTTGGCTCGACGCGCTTCCCGGGGAAACCTCTCGCCAATCAGACCGGCAAATTCCTGATTCAGCACGTATACGAGCAGGTCACCGCCGCCCGACGGATCGACCGCTGCATCGTCGCGACCGACGACGAACGGATCGTGGACGCCGTCCGCTCGTTCGGGGGCGAGGCGACGCTCACGCGCGCGGACCATCCGAGCGGAACCGACCGGATCACGGAGGTAGTACGCGAGCTCGACGGAAGGCCCGACGACATCATCGTCAACGTGCAGGGCGATGAGCCGGAGATCGAGCCGGCGTATCTTGACCGGCTGGTGGAGCGGTTGGTGGTGGACCCGGCCTGCCCCGTCGCCACCCTGGCCTGCCCATTTCCACGCGGAGCCGACCCACACGACCCGAACTGTGTCAAAGTCGTCTGCGATCGCCAGGAAAGAGCGCTCTATTTTTCCCGCGCGCTGATACCATACCCGCGAGATGGCGAAGCGGCGGCCGACGACGCCGAATGGCTGCTGCACCTCGGCGTCTACGCCTACCGACGCGCGTTTCTGCTGGAATTCGCCAGGTGGGAAACCAGCGCGCTCGAGCGGATCGAAGGACTCGAACAACTACGGGTGTTGGACAACGGCCACGCGATGGCCGTCGCAATCGTCCAGCACGCCTGCGCTGGAATCGATACCGCGGAGGACTATGAGCAGTTTGTCGCGCGCCGCCGGGCGCGATCGGGTGGTAGCGGCTTCCCGCCGCTGTAAACACACGGGCAAGATGCCCGTGCCACCCTGTTTTGATACATCTTCTGAGGATGCCGACACGCCGTCGAGCAACTAGGGATACAGCAACGTGGATGCGCTTGAGGTCTTATGGACGATGACAGCCTGCTGAGTTCGATTCGCGACCACTCGGTTGAGACCGAGTTCTACCTGCCCCTGCCCGGCGGGTACAAACCCGGCTCGACGAAGTACGTCGTCGTGATCGGCACGGTGATGAGCGGCCTGGGCAAAGGTATCTTCAGCTCGTCGCTGGCCAAGTGCCTCCAGGACAAGGGGCTGAAGGTCGCTCCCGTCAAGCTCGAAGGCTACCTCAACATCGACTCCGGCACGCTGAACCCCTATCGCCACGGCGAGGTCTTCGTGCTCGACGACGGCACCGAGTGCGACATGGACCTCGGTACGTACGAGCGCGCCCTCGACCAGGACCTGACGCAACTGAACTTCGCCACCAGCGGCCAGATCTACCGCCGCGTGCTCGAGCGCGAACGCACCGGCGGCTACCTCGGTCGCGACGTGCAGATGATCCCGCACGTCACCGGCGAGGTGAAAAACCGGCTGCGCGAGCTGGCCGTTGCGACCCGGGCCGACGCGGTGTTCGTCGAGATCGGGGGTACGGTCGGCGACGTCGAGAACGCCTATTACATCGAAGCGATGCGACAACTCGCGTTCGAGGAGGGGCCGCGCAGCGTCTGCTTTGTCGCGCTGACGTACGTGCTGGAGCCGCCGAGCCTGGGCGAGCAAAAGAGCAAGGCAGCGCAGCTCGGGATTCGCCGGCTGATGGAGAGCGGGATTCAGCCGCACATTATCGCCTGCCGGGCGAGCAAGCCGGTGACGCGGAAGGTGCGCGAGAAGATCGCGCTCTTCTCGAACGTGCCGCCCAGCCGCGTCTTCAGCATGCACGACTGTGAGAGCGTTTATCAGATTCCGGACATGCTGCGCGGAGCCGGGTGCGACGGCGCGGTGGTCGAGTGGCTCGAGCTGGGCGACCGGGTTGCCGAGGCCGCCGAGCGCCGGGCGCGGGAGGCGTGGATGGGCTACGTCGGTCGCCTGCGGCAGACAACGCGCCAGGTCACCGTCGGAATCACGGGTAAATACACCTCGGTGCGGGATGCCTATGCCAGCATTATCAAGGCCTTCGAGCACGCCGGGGTACGGCTCGGCTGCAAGGTGAACCTGCGGTGGATCGAAACGTCCGACCTGAGCGACGACAATGTCGGGCAGGCGTTGAAAGACCTGCACGGTATTGTTGTGCCGGGCGCGTTCGGAACGCGTGGGGCGGAGGGCAAGATCGCCTGCATCAAGCACGCCCGGACGACCGGGTTGCCCTGCCTGGGGCTCTGCTACGGGTTCCAAATGGCGGTGATCGAGTTTGCCCGCAACGTTTGCGACCTGGCAGGCGCCAACTCAACCGAGATCGACGGCGAGTGCCGCTTTCCGGTCATCAGCATCCTGCCGGAGCAAAAGAAGATCGAGGGGCTCGGCGGGACCATGCGGCTGGGCGGACACGAGATTGTCGTCAGGCAGGGAACTCTGGCGGCGCGCATGTTCGGGCCGCGGACGCGGATGCGCTTCCGGCATCGGTACGAAGTCGATCCGCGCTACGTGCCGCGATTGGAGGCGCTTGGGATGGTTTTCTCCGGCAAGTCGCCGCGGGCCGAAATCTACAACATCCTTGAGCTGCCGTCGTCAGTGCACCCGTATTTCATCGGCACGCAGGCCCACCCTGAATTGACCAGCCGGCCGCTGCGCCCACATCCGATGTTCCTGGGGGTAGTCCACGCGGCGCTCAAACGGGTCTACGCCGACTATGACGAGCCGCTCGAGTTTCACGAGCCGACGAACGATTCGGCTGCGTCGGTCGAAACCACGCAACCGGTCGCCGGCCCGGAGCGCTGATTCCCACAACGCCCCGCGAAGAAGCCCAGCTCGTGAGCCGCATACAGGAGAAACCACCTGCGGGGCCGCTTCGGCGCACGCGGACCGCCTTCCTGACCGGTGGTGGGGTCGATTGCTCCGCGTGCCTATGTCCGGCGGCGCAAACCCGCCAGACCAATTATAGCAAACAGCAGAACGCTTGCCGGTTCGGGCACGTGGGGGCCGTCGCGACCCGAGCCGTACGCCTCCGCGTCGCCGAGTTCCCGGATCACATCACCAACGAAGTGCCGCGCATCAAGGGCGCCTGCGGCGCTGAGCGTACCGCGCTGAAGGTCAGCGGTAAGGCTTTCGCCGAGGACCGCCGTTTGTTGGGCCAGGAAAGCTTCGATCTCGTCGGTGATGCGGCCGATCGGCGACGCGGGGAAGATGCCTTCCAGCTCGTCGGTGTTGACGCCGACCGCGGTAAGCAGCGCCAGGGCTGCGTCGAAGAAGACGTTTCCGCGGATGCTGATGGGACCGAGATCGAAGTCGGTGTCGCGGTCGCCGTCCGCTATCAGACCTTCGGCGACCAACGAAGAGTTGGTATTGTCGATCTGGAGGTTAAGGGAATAAAAGCCGAGGCGGTTCACCTCGAGCTGCTGGCTGATGTTTAACAGGCCGCGCAGTTCGATGTCCTGTCCGCCACTCTTGCCGCGCAGACTGTAGGCGAGGTTATTGGCGAACACCTCTGCGTTACCGGTAAGGATGCCTCGACGGGTGAACTGCAACGTAGACTGGACGGGGCCGCTAATCTGCAGTTCGAAGTTCCCAAAGTCGAAGGTCTCGGGGCGACCACGTGAGTCCACGCCGAAGGTGCGATCAAGCTCCAGCCGGAAGCCCTGTCCAAATTCATTGGGCACGATCCGGAGCCGGCCGAAGCGGGCCCCGTTCGCACGGCCGCCGCCGGGAAGGCCCTGCAGCGGGGACCCGCTGGGCGTGGCGAAGATGTCCAGCCCCCGGTAAAGGTCTTCGAAGAGCCCACCGAGTGCCGGCGTCGAGCAGAACAAGGCTGCCGTCACAAGCAGGCCGATTGGCAAGCGCGCCACAGAGAGTCCTCCCAAAAGGGGGCGAGCACATCGCCCATCCATCAGCATAGACTGACGCCCCGCCCGGTTCAAGCCGGCGCGCGTCTTTCGGTCTTATCGGAGTACGCGGAGGCGTGGCTTAGGGTTCGCACCGTGGCGAGCGTCCGGGAGGGGTTTCGGTCGAACTTGCGCCGGGTCGCGACGCGAGCCGGGGGCCGCGTCAATATGGGCGGCACCGACTATCAGCCGGCGCGGACAGGGATTGTCACCCCTGGGGCGATGGACGTGTTGTTACGGTCTTTGGCCCAGTTGGTTATAATGCCCCGACGCTCGGTGCAGCGAACTTGCAGTCCCGCCTCGAGATGCGTGCGGCCGGCGCGCGACGGGCGGGTATAACAAATCAGCCCCGCGATGGTGATTCACGCTGCGATGCGGTACGTAGGACTGCGGACAATCGGGGGAGTGCTCATAACGGCCCTGGCCGCCGGGGGGGTCGCCGCCCCGAAGCCCCCCGTACAAAGTCAGCCGGCCAGGCCGGTAACCAGCCAGTCGACCTTCGAGCAGCAGCGTTTCAACGATCTGATCGCACTCATCGAAGGCCAAAACTCTCCCCCAGCGCGTCGCACCGGCGCGCGCGAACTGCTACGCCACGGCTGGCCGGAGACGGTGCCGCGCCTGACGGCGATCTTGGGGGGGCCGAGCCGCGCAGCGAAGGTGGCAGTCGCCCGAGCGCTATCGGACCTGCCCCACTGCATCGTCGCTGATTATGCCGAACCGCTGCTAACAATGTTGGCCGATCCGGAGGCCGAGGTGCGGGACGCCGCGGCGGCGGCGTTGGCCAGCAGCCCGTCCAGCGTCGTCCTACCCGGCTTGAAGTTGCTGGCGTTGAGCCCCGAACAGCCGCTCGTGGCGCGCCTGGCTGCGATCGACACGCTGGGCATGATGGCCCAGCGCGAGGCGCTCGCCGTGTTAATCGAGGCGCTTGCCACGCGGCCTTCGCCGATTGTCGGGCCAGCGCTCGCGGCGCTCGGGCGAGCGACAGCCCAGGATTTTCACGCTGATTTTGACGCGGCGCTGGCATGGTGGGATGAAACGCGCGCAGCGACTTTGACGGATTGGCAACGCTTGCAGATCGAGCGGCTCGTTCGCCAAAGCCGGGCGAAGGAGCAACGCGCCCGGGAATTGGAGCAGCGCCTAGCCAACGCGCTGCGCGAAAACTACGGCCGCACGCCCGAGGCTGAACGGCCGGCGCTGTTGGACGCCTATCTCACGGACAGCTCTGCCGCCGTGCGACAACTCGGGCTGGCGCTGGTGCAATCGAAACTGGCAGAGGGTAAAACGCTCGGGCCGCAGACGACTGCGCGGGCCCGCGAGCTGCTTTCGGCGCCGGAGCCGGCGGTGCGGGCCGCCGCGGCTCGCACGGTCGCGACGCTGCGCGATCCGGCAGATGCCGAGCGCTTCCAACAGTTGTTGGTGTCCGAACGGCACCAGCCTGTACGCGTGGCGCTGGTGAACGGGCTGGGCTACGTGGGCTCGGCGTCGGCTGCATCCCCGTTGCTGGAACTGCTCGGATCGGCCGACCCTGCGACTTCCAGCGAAGCGGTCACGGCACTGGGCAGACTGTCTGAACGCGGCGTGCTTGACGAGCCGACCCGCGCCGCCGTCGCCTCCGCGCTGCTCGCCCGCATGCAGACCACACCAGGCGATGAGCATGCCATGCGCGAACGGCTCCTCTGGGCGATGAGTCGCGTGGGCGATCTACGGTTCGGGGCGGAGTTTGTCGCGGCGCTCGACACACCGGAGGCTGCGACCGTTCGCCTGGCCGCTGTGCGCGGAATCGCGGTGATCGCCGATCCCAAAACGGCCAAGACCAACGGACAGGCTTCGCAACCCGCCTCAAGTGGCGCGAACGCAGCAGGCAGTGGCGGCCTCTTGCGGCCGCGGGAGTTGGTTGACGCACTGGCCTCGGTCACGAGCGATCCGGACACAGGCGTCCGCCGTGCCGCAGTTGAAGCCCTGGCGCAATTCGCCACCAGCGACGCGCATGCCGAAGCGCTCTGGAGCCGCTTGTCGCCCGAAGTGGAACCCGACGAGGGGATTCGCGTCAGCGCCTGGCGCGGGGCCGTGCGGGTCATCGCAGGCCGGCCGCTAAGCGAAATCCGAAGCTGGCTTGACCGGCTCCCCGGAGATGAAGCAACCCGGGGGCAGCACGCCGTCGAGCTCTTGCAGGCCGCCGAGAAAAACCTGGCCGCCAGGCCCGAAACGCGCGACGAGCTGGGACGAATACGTGCCAGTCTCGCCGCCCAGCGCGCCGCCCTGAGCCAAGTCGAGCAGGCGATCTTGACTTATCTGGCGGCGTTGGAAGACTTGCACGCGGCGAACTCACCGGATGCGTCGCGCGTCGCGCTCGAGTTGCTGCGTCTGGCCCTGCTGAACGATCGTTATGACATCCAGCTCGCCGCGACGCTGGCCGCCGCCAACCCCATGCTCGATGGCGCCGCACTCTGGGAGGGCGTTCGCGGAGAAATCGAGCAGCGGTTGCAGCCGGACGAAGTGGACCGTGCGATTGCGATGCTGGTCGCGTTTCAGACGAATCCACCCGCGTCAATGCCCGCCGATACGCAACAGGCGTTGCAGCAAATGTTGCAGCGCGCACGACAGGTACGGGTCGAAGCGGACGCCGTCTTGGTGAAGGCCGCGCTGCAAAGGCTGCGGAACGAACCGGACGACGAGCAAGCGCGGCAGACGGTACTGGAGCTGGGGCTGCGCGCCACGCCTACAGTGCGCGACGCGTTGCGCGAGGCTTTGCAGGCCGAGCAACCCGACACGGAGCAGATCCAGCGGCTGCATGACCTGTTGAAAGCCCTCGTGCCGGGCTGGCCGGGTTTCGCCCCCGACGCTGCAGTGCAGGAGAAGCTGAAGGCGCTCGAAGAGCTGGCCGGGTAGCGGCGGGCGTCAGTCCGGCCGTCGCGACGGAAACCCCACACTTGAGCTCGTAGAGTGGGCATTGCCCACCATCTTGCTCGCCCTCACTCTGGACGCCGCGACAGGAACCCCACACTTGAGGCGAAGCAACGTTTGCGGAGTTGATCGCGGGCGGCGGAGCTAGCCGCATCTTCAGCGCGCAAGTCGTCGAGGTTGGCCAGGCAGCGGTCGCACCCGGCGACCTCCGCGTGAAACTCAACGTACGCGTTCCAGTCGTCGTCAAGCGCCCCGAGCAGATAGCGTCCGAGCGTCGATCGCTTGAGGCACGAGATGCCTTCTTCACGCCAAATGCGCGCTACCGTGCTGCTGGCCGCCAGGTCGGCCTCCTGCCATTCGCGGGCGGCCGCGGACGCCTGCGTCAGTTGCCGCCAGCGGTCGAGCACGCGGAACTTGATGCCGGCAACTGCCGTCTCCGTCAGCCCCAGATCGCTGGCCGCTTCCTTGTTGCGGAGCCCCAGCACCATCAGCATCTCCACCACCATCAGTTCTTGGAAGCGACTTTGCGCCCGGCACTGCTCGACGTATTCGCGCAGGCAATCGACGAGGGCCTGGCGCTGCGCGGCGACCTCTTCCTGCCCTGCCAGGTGACCACTGGGCGTTTCCGTCGTGAGCCAGGCCTGCGGCGCGTCATCGACCCCCAGTGCCTCGAGGCTCTGGCGTGTCCCCGGTTGGTGCTTGCGGAAGTGGTCGCTGAGCTTGTGCCGGAGGATCGCGAACAGGTAGGTCTCAAGCGAGCGCTTGCGATCGTAGTTCGGGAGACTGCGCAGCAATCCGAGGAACGTTTCCTGCACCAGATCCTCAGCTTCGCTGCGCTGCGCCAGCATGCGACGCGCAAAGCTGATCAGGCGACCCTCGTAGCGCTCGATGACCTCACGCCAGGCGTCCTGGTCGCCGCCCTGCACCGCCTCGATCAGGTATGCGTCGGCCTCGCTCGCCGCCATCTCGGAACACTCCACGCCTCAGGCGCAACGCACGGCGAAGAAACGCCCCGCATCCGTGCGGCGCCTCGGCCCACAGCTTGCACCCCTACTGCCGCGCGACAACGCTCTACGTTAGCATAACCAATGGCCGGGATGTGGCCAACGGGCAGTCCGCCGTGGCCCGTGCGCTCGTCAGGCAGGGTGACTCAGCCCACGAACACTCGGCGGCGGGCTCGCAGCGTCACTCTCGCCGGGTCCCATGGCCTCGCGCCCGGTGCCATGGTCCCGCGCAGCGTGGCCATGCCGTTCTGCGTCAGCGTGGCGACGCACCCCCGGGTCAACGGGCATGCTCGCGCCGCCGGCTTGAACCCGTCGGCTCGGGCATGGCACCCGGCGAGATTCCCATCTCGCACCCAAGAGTGCAGGAATCCCTTCCTGTCCGCACGGCCATCAACCCATCGCGCCATCAGACATGCCTGCTTTGGGAGCAGGCATGCCACCCAGCCGCACGACACTGGCAGCAAGCTGGCAGTGGCACCCGGTGTGCCTCTTGCAGACACGGCGCACCGCCCGGCGCTTCACGAGCGGCCCATCCAAGCGACGAACTTCACTCGGCGTATCGGAGAATCCATCCAGCTCTGGTCGGGCTCAGGTTCGGCCAAGACTTGCCGCACAGTCAAGAGTTCACCGAGGCGTTCCGACCGGACGTCGCCCTTGCGTGTGACCCAGCGGACACAGCGCGTTTGCTCTATTCGCTCAACGAGTTTGACCGTGATCGTCGCATCGGAGCAGACGTATTCGATTACCTTTTCGTGGCGGCCTTCGCACCACAGTCTTGGGGCGTCCTCGCTCTTCAGGAGTTTCTTGAGCTGCGGGTCCATCCCCTGGGCAACTGCGTCAAGGCCAACCGGAAACCCTTTCCGGTTGAAGAACTGCAGCATCGGATCATACAGGTCCAGCGCCACCTCACGCGCCGTCAGCAGGTCCTCAGCCGCGAAGCCGATCCAACGTAGATCGAAGCTCGCGCCGTTCCACGCGCAGAGGCGATGCCCTTGCTGTTGCAGGCTGCGAAGGTGATTGAGCAACTCTCGGGCTGTCTCGCGAGTCATGTTCGTGCACGGCTGGCCACGGGAGTCCAGCGACATCCACACCTTCGGCTCGCCCGTCGAGCTCGCAGTGGCGGCGACGGCGATGTGAAAAGGCGCGTACTTCTCCAGGTCTTCACCTGGCTTGAGGTCGAACACATTCGAGGTCTCGATATCGACGCTGATGAGTTCCATATTCTTCTCCCATCGACTGCTGCGGGCACGCTTACCGGTCTCGTGCAATAGCATAGCATCTGGCGGAGGTGACGGCCCGCGCGCGGATGCCATGTCCTCGCGTCAGCGTGGACATGCTTATCCGCTTCGCGTGAAAGCAGGGCACCCGGCGCTCACAGTCAATCTTTAACAAAAAGCGTGATCGCCCCTGTCAGCACTGCGATCACGCCTGCTTCCAGGGCGGCTTGGCCCAACTGGACGCTACGTCCGTAGGGGGGATCGAAGATACTTGCGCGTTCCACCGTGAAGCTGTGTCGTTCGACCGGCCTTGGTCCAGGGCCGAACACTAGCCCTGTCCGGTCGTATTCGCCGCCCCACGGCAGCAAGAACAGAACGTAGATTGCCAGCACGATCGCCCCTATTAGCAGAACCGTTCGTTGTTTCTTGTTCATTGTACTTACCCCTTTCGTTTCGCCAGGTGTTGCCGTCAATCACGGGCGCATTCGCCCCTGTGCGCTACCGTCCTCGCCACGTTTGGGGATCACCAAGGATCACCGTCGTTGAAGTCAAAACTGAACGCACTATCGTCTTCATCTTCGCCATTCTCGGCGGCTCGTGCCTTTGCGGCGCAGGCGTATGATGGCCCGAGAGCAGTTGGCGGGGAAGGGGTACGGCTCACAGATAGCCTGTGAGCACCACATCTCGGCGCGAGGAAGTGTCGTGCGGCATCGACGCACTCTATGCCGATCGACCCGTTCCTACCGAATCTCGACTGGGATAGAGAACTTGATACGGTGGGTGGTGCTGTGCTCGGTGGTGCCACGGACGTCTCCGCCCAGCCTGACGCCCACCACGTTCACACCGGCGCCACCGGACTTCTCGTTGCTCTCAGAAACAGTCAGTGCCACGTCGAACTCGACGAACTGCTTCACAAACCGGATTTCCTTCGGAACGTTCGGATAGTCTTCGCTCAGCGTGATCTCTGGCGGATTGATGGCGACGCCCTCAATCTTCCGGG
>JBHHZX010000069.1:0-13201 GCA_046758265.1 Phycisphaerae bacterium | reverse complement strand
GTCGTAAGGATGCGCTCGACAAGCTGGCCGGCTTCGCGCTCGACTTCCTGCTCGATCCGCTTCAGGCACAGCGTCTTGGCCTCGTCGGGCGTTAGCTTGGCCAGCCGCAGCAGCTCGTTGCGCTGCTCGGTCAAGAGCGTATCGAGCTTGGACTGTTTGGCCGCGACTCTCTGCTGGGCCTGGGCCAAGTGCTGCTCGCCCTCCTCGATCTTGCGCTCCTTGGTGTTCAGTACGTCGAGCTTCTTGTCAAGCACGTCCTCGCGCTTGCTCAGCCGACGCTCGATGGTCTTGAGTTCGTTGCGGGTCTCCGCAGTCTCCCGCTCGAACCGCTCCATCATCTCCAGAAGCTTTTTCTGGGCCGCGACCTCAGCCTTGCCAAGCAGTTCATCACGCTGCTGCTGGGCCCGGATCAGCTCTCGCTCAGCTTCCGCAAGGCGGGCGGCCTTCTCAGAGCGCAGGCGCAGCTGCACCAGGAGCCGGGTAGCGGCGGCGCCAACAGCCGCGGCCACCAGCAGGCCGAGCGCGTAGGCCACCCAGCCCGGCTCGCCCGCTGCGAGCAAAAGTGACGCATAATGGAACATTGGTTCATCCGGTTCATTCGATTTCTTGGGCGCGTGGGCTGACAGTTGTCAGCGCATCCCCCGGGCGGCATGGTGGGAAGCATCACAAGCAGCCCGCGCTGCGGACTGCGGAAAGGCCGGCCACGTGTACGTTTCGCCTGTCGGACGGCGAAGCGGCTGAATTCGAATCGCAGCCGGTTCGCGGATGGCGGGGACCGAATAATCGCTGATGATCTCTGATGAACTGGCGGTCCTAAGCCACTACGACCCGAGCTTATCGCTGGATATCAAGCTCCGTGCGAACCGTCGAACGGTTCGGCAGGAATCCTTCGCCGAACATAGGGCCGGGAACATACAGATGGTCGGCACAGCGCACCGCCACCATTGGCCCGGTAACAAACTGCATTATTATAGATCGGCCCGTCTACCGACGCCAGCGAGAAAATCAGGGCCGGCCGGACGCCGGAGCAGGCGGCGTTCGAAGAAGCGGCATCGGGCCGGGGGCTCTCCCGCGCGGGCGCCGGGTCGGCCCGCGCAGGCCGATGCGATCAGGGGGCACAATCCCGGGTTTCACGACTTGCCAGCGCAGGCGGCAGCGGATAGCATCATATTGGCGCTAGGCTTAGCAGCCCACAACCCGAGCCGGACCAATGCCTGAGGCCCCCAAGCCGACAACGCGTGCGAGCCCGAGACTCCACACCGCCCAATGGGTGATCGCGGTGCTCCTGGCGTTTATCGCCGGCGTGCTCTGGAGCCGGAAGCCGGGCGAGATCGTGCCCACGGCCTGGGCGCAGACCCCGCCGCTGCTTGGCGCCCGCGGCGTTTACGCCTTTACCGGGCAGCTCGACCGTAATCGCTTCGGGCTGTTTATGCTCGACATCGAGCAGGGCACCATCTGGTGCTATGAAATCGACAACGTGGGCGGGGTCCGCAAACTGAGGTTAACCGCTGGCAGAAGCTGGGTTTACGATCGGTACCTGAAGGACTTCAATTGCGCGTCTCCAAGCTATCGTGAGGTGCAGGAACTTGTCGCGTTGCAGCGAGCGACGCCACCTGCGGCAGGCACTGGCGCCGCCGCCGCCGCCGACCGCGACTTGCCCTCGATGAAGGTGGATTCCCCGGACGACCGCTAACGGGGTCGCGTGGGACAGGAGCGTAACATGGCCAAGGCGTTTTACTCGATGGACGAAGTTTGCGAGCTGCTCGGCAAGAGCCAGGAGGAGGTCAAGGAACTGGTGCGGGGCGGAACCCTCCGCGAATTCCGCGACGCCGGCAAGATCTTCTTCAAGGCCGAAGACGTGGACAAACTCAGCGGCGGCAGCGCGGCGGCGAGCGAGGACAGCGGTGAAATCATGCTCGAACCCGCCCCTGAGGAGTTGCCCACCGTCGCAGACGCCGAGGGTACGAGCGTCATCGGCTTGGAGGCCGTGCAGGAGCCGGGATCGGCGGAGCAGGAGTCGAAGAAGGATACCGTGATTACCGCCAGTGGCATCGGCGTCTTCGACGATGACGAACTTGAGATCGACGCCGACCCGATGGCCGAGACGCAGATCACGGCCGGGGCGCCAGAGGACGAAGTTTCGCTCGAGGGCACCGGGAGCGGTTCTGGACTCCTCGACCTGACGCGCGAGGCGGACGACACCTCGCTCGGCGCTGAGCTACTCGACGAGATCTATCCCGGCGAAGAAGAAGCCATCGAGGCGGAAGCCCCGGCAGTCCCCGAAGAGCCCGCGGCGGAAGAGGAAGCAGAGGCCGAGCCGGCTGCCGCACCGGTCACAGTCGTCGAAACTGCGCCGCCAGCATACGTAGCGGCCGGCGACCCTTCGGAAGGTCTATTCTCTGGACTGATGGTCGGGACGCTGATCCTGCTCGCGTTGGCCGGCAGCGTCGTGGCCGGGATGCTGCAGGGGTTCTTCCCCGACTATGCGAAGTCCCTCAGCAACCACTTCTTGTACTTCCTGCTCGGTTCCGTCGCGGTCCCGATCGTGGCGCTGCTAATCGGGTGGGTGATCAGCAAGGCGGCCGCGCCGAAGCGAGCATGATTTGCGACGGGCACGGGGAGGCAGCAAACACGGAATCGAAGGGCGTATGTCGGTCCGCGTGCGTGGGATTCGGCGTGGCCAGGGGCGGCGGACGAGGATGTTGCCTACCAGGCGCACAGCGGGGCGCGCCGACGAAGCCTGCTTGGTTTGCACTTCGCACAGGCCGTACGCACATCGGGGAGTACCGACTGTGGGCAGATACTCGCTGCTGCTCGCGATCCTCGGGCTGACGCTGCTCGTCGCTTGCAGTGTTCCGGACCGCCGCGAGCTCGAATACCGGATCCGCAAGGTCGAGGGGGAGCGGAACCAACTGCAAACGCTCCGCGACGACGAGCGTGCCAAGGTCGCGATCCTCCAGGAGCGCTTGGCAGCGGAGCGACAAGAGCACGAGATTGCTCGCGCCGAAGTCAACCTGGCGCGCGGCCGCGCGCGGCAACTCGAGCAGGACAACGATGAGTTGCTGGCCCTGCTCGAACGCCGTGACCACACAGCGCTTGAGGGCCCCGAGGTGCCGGCTTCCCCTCTGCCCGCAGAGGTCGATCGCCAACTCCAGTCCTTCGCCGCGCGGCACCGAGGGCGTGTCCGGTACGATCGTAGCCGGGCCGCTCTCAGCTTCGCCAACGATCGGCTGTTCGAGCCGGGCAGCGACCAGATTCGCATCGCCGCGCAGGCTCTCGTGGGTGAGCTCGCCGGCGTGGCCGTACTGCTACCGGCGAAGGACTTCGAGATCATCATTGTCGGTCACACCGACGATACGCCGATCTCCAACCCCGCCACACTCGCCAAACACCCCAGCAACTGGCATCTCTCGGTTCATCGCGCCATCGCCGTCAAGAACACGCTCGTGTCGGCCGGTCTGCCCGAAGGGCGGATGGGCGTCATGGGATACGGCGCCTGTCGCCCCCTCGGTGGCGACAAGGCCCGTAACCGGCGCGTCGAGGTCTTCTTCGTTCGCAAGGCCGAAGTAAAGCCGCTTATGCCCGTGCAACCCGCGCCGCCGCAATCGCGCTGAAAACGCTGAAAGTTGTGACGGCACCTCCAGCCTGCTCGGCCGGCTTGGTACGCTGGCGAGCGCAGGTCTGCGCGCTGCTGTCAATCGGCGAAACGACGCGCGCCGTGAGAAGCCGGAGTGATGGAAACACGTCCGCGCAATGTGGTCACCGGGGCGTTCAGCTACACGGGCAAGTACATCACACGCCGCTTGCTCTCGCTCGGCGAGTCGGTCACGACGCTCACCGGACACCCGCGGCGTGAGGACCCCTTCCGCGGGCGTGTCAGCGCCGTTCCGTTCCATTTCGACCAGCCCGGCCGACTGGTCGAGAACCTGCGGGGGGCGGCAACCCTGTACAACACGTACTGGGTGCGGTTTTCCTATAAGGGTGTCACGTTTGACCAAGCCATCGCGAACACGAAGACGCTCATCAAGGCCGCCGAAGAAGCCGGCGTGCAGCGCTTCGTGCACATGAGCATCACCAACCCTTCGCGTGACTCTCCGCTGCGGTATTTCAGTGGGAAAGCCGAGTTGGAAGACGCCCTCCGCCGCTCGAGGCTTTCATACGCGATCATTCGGCCGACCGTGGTGTTCGGTGGTGAGGACGTCCTGATCAACAACATCGCCTGGCTGCTGCGCCGGTTTCCGATCTTCGTGCTACCCGGACGCGGCGACTATCGCCTGCAACCGGTTTTCGTCGAGGATCTGGCCGAAATCGCGGTCAACGTCGGCCAGCGCGACGATAACGTCGCGATCGATGCCGCGGGCCCGGAGGCGTATACTTTTCGCGAGCTGGTGCGACTGATCGCAGATACGATCGGCAGCCGGGCTGCAATCGTGCCGGGTCCGCGCTGGGCAGCGCTGACGGTCGCTCGCTTGATCGGCTACGTGACAAGGGACATCGTCCTGACGCGCGAAGAAGCCGAGGGGCTCATGGCGGATCTGCTGGTTTCCGCCGATCCGCCCAGGGGACAAACGCGCCTCAGCGACTGGCTGAACCAAAACAGCGACCGGGTCGGCAGCCAGTATGCCTCTGAGCTACGCCGCCATTTCACGTGAGGCAGACAGAGGGCCAGGATGCCGGCGTTTCAGATACGGCCGTCGCAGGCGGACGACCGCCGGTGGATCGTGCGGTTGCTCGTGAAACGCTGGCATTCAACCGAAATCGTGACGCGCGGCCGGACTCACCGCGCGGACCGCCTGCCGGGTTTCGTCGCGGAAGTCGAACGTCAACCGGTCGGCCTGCTGACCTATCACATCACGGCTGGGCAGTGCGAGATCGTGTCACTAGACAGTCTGCGTGCGGGTAGCGGGATCGGGACGGCTTTGCTCGACGCTGTCCGGGCGGCCGCCCGGGTCGCCGGCTGTCGGCGAATGTGGCTAATTACGACCAACGACAACCGCGCGGCGCTGCGTTTCTATCAGAAGCGAGGCTGGCGGCTGGTCGCGATCCACCGCGACGCGCTCGCTGAAGCACGTCGGCTCAAGCCTGAAATCCCGCCCACGGGCATCGACGGCATCCCGCTGCGCGACGAGCTCGAGCTGCAAATACTGCTTTAGCGACAGGCGAATCGCCCGGCTACGGCGCTGCCTCTTGGGTCGTGAGCTTGTCGTTTGCGACCCCCAACAGCGCTTCCCACGTTTTCGCGTTGCGCCAGTGTTCGAGACGCCGGCCATCGAGGAACAGTACCGGTACTCCGTTGACACCGAGTTCATTGCCGAGCGTGATGTCCGCCTGTATGCGCTCGCTCACTGCTGAGGCATCGAGGGCCGCCCGAAATGCCGCTGCGTCGAGTCCCAGCTCTGCTGCCCACGCGCTGAAATCGGCCGCATCCAGGCGGGACAGACGCGCGTAGCACAGGTCTCGCATCGCCTTGAAACCGGCGGCTCCGCCCGCAACGCGGGCCGCTTCGACGGCGCGCGTGGCGCGACACGCCGCCGGGTGAGGGCTGCGGGGCTGGCTGGCATTGCAGGACCTGTCCAGGGGGAAATGCCGATAGACGACCCGGAGCTGCTCAGGATACCGCTCGAGCAGTTCGGAAAGCATGTCACGTGCCAAACGGCACGCGGTGCACTGGAAGTCCACAAACACGACGACCGTGTGCGGCGCGTCCGGCGGCCCGGAGATTACGTCGCCGTCGCGCAGCGGAAGCTCGCGGACGGGGCTGCGCTCATAATGCCAGCGGGCAAAAGCCGGGTCGTCCACGATCTCGGTATACCGCCGGTAGACCTCGCGAAAGTTGGACGAAGCCATTGCCGCCGCCGTGAAAAAGAAGTGCAACTGCGCGAAGAAGAACCCGGCACAGAGCGTGGCGAGGGCGAGCGCTGTGGGGGGGTGCGGTTTTTGCGGCGCCACCGGCTTGCGCCAGGGAAACGCCAGCAGCGTCAGCACCAGGATCGCACCGTTGACGCCGTGCACCATCAGACAGCCGCTGCACCAGCGTCGCAGTTCGACGCCCATCACACCGATCAAGTATAGGGAGATGACGCAGCCGATCAGGACCACGGCAGCGATGAGCACCTGCCACCCGAAGCGGTTGCGACTGGCGGGACCGACAAACAAGAACCACAATCCGACGAAGCCAAAATACGCCGCCCCGAACGCCCCCCAGGGAATGCCGACCGACTGTTGGGCGCCGCCGTCCGCGTTCGCCTGTCCGCCGACAAACGCATGGCGCGAGCGCAGTACGGAGTTGCAGTCGAATGCGCTGCCTCCACCGGCGTCACTTGCGCAGAATATCTCCATCCAGGGCGCGGCCTTCGCGCCACCTGTCAGCATCAGCAGGTACACGCTCAGCAGCCAACCGACGACACACAGTAAGACTGCCGACCAGCGAACCCACGGCTTGCGGTTCGCGGGTCGGAGGGGCGTTTCGGGTGTTGCGGCCGGGATGGTTGCCATCGAGTTCAGGCTCCTGCGTCGAGTATAGAGAGGTCGCAGCCTTGATGGTGCGAAAGTATAAGCCAAAGGGGGGAATTGTGTCGCGGGCAGTCGCTCCCGCGAGCGGTCGGCGATCTCGGCGGGTTTACCGAGGTCGTCAGGGCGTGCACACGCCGATCAGCGGATCGACGTTGACGGCCGGGTCCTCGAAGCTCGCCAGCCGTTGCTCGTAGTAGAACCACCAGCAGATTGCAACGTGGAGGTACGCGGCCAGCAGGAACCAGCAGCCCAGCTCAGCGACACGGTGCCGCCGGTAGATCAGCAGGATCGTGGAACTGATTGCGAGCAGGGCCGTCTTATAACTGACCAGCACCGCCGGCGACGCCCCGATCAATCTCGCTGCGACCGGGTTCATCTCGATGAATCCGCTATGGAGCGATTCGAGTAGCGTGTACCCGAGGTCGAAGATGTTGATGACCCAGACGGCGGCGAGCACCAGCAGCACACGCCGCGGGCGCGTCAGCCAGCGAAAGGACCCGACCAGCGCGGACGCGCCACACGTTGCCCGGTGCGGCTCGATCCCAGTCCGTGACCCCGATACGGATGACGCATTGAACATGCTCACGGGAACCGTATCGGCAGTTACCACGCCGACTTGTACTATCTGCGCGGCCCGAGTCAGCGTATTGGGCTCTTGGTACCGCGGCACCAGTTATTCTCAGACGCTAAGGTTGCCGACGCGGCGAGGCAGCGTCAGGCGACTGTCTGGCATTTCCCGACAGTCCGGCGGCCCGGCGCCGTCGGCAGCGCGGGTGAGTCGCCGCGCGGCGCGGCACACATTGGGATGGTTTGCAACAAGGCTGCTTCCCGGGGGGCTGCGTCCGCCGACCAGGATTAGAGCGGCGGCACGTTTCGGGGCGCGGTGGTCGCGCCCTCCTCGTCGGGCTGTGCTTCATCTGGCCGCAAATGGTTGATGTCGGCGGCGAACTCCCGCTCGAACTTCCGCAATTCGCGCTCGCTGATCTCCACGTACGCCGTGCCGGCAATCGTCGCCCCGTCCGCACACTGCACGTTCAGATCGAGCCGGCGCAGGCGCGGCTGCAAGAACACGCGGCGGCAGCGCAGCGTGCCGGCCGTGAACTCGGTCTTGCCGCGCAGCCGCCCGACCTCCTGGATCAAAAAGCCCCGGGCCCCCGCGGGGTCGTCGGGGGCGACAACCAGTTCGCCCTCGGCGTCGGGTAGCATGACGTAGATGTGAAAATCGCGCGGTCCGGCGGTTTCTCCCGGCAACGGAAAGTCCAGCAGACAGCACCAGTGCTCGGTCCCGGCCGCGCTGAATGCCCATCGGCTTTTCAACCTCAGTTCCTGTTGCGAAAGCGGCGCGAACGGCTGATGGAGCACGAGCTCGGCTCGCCGTGAACAGCCGACACCCATGCTCCCGAGCAGCAAGAATACCGCCCCGCACATTTGACTGCGTCGGATTCGGTTTGCCGCCGTTTCCACGCGGATTACCGTCTGGTGAAAAAAAAAGTGCGTTGCGCGCAGCCCGCCGGCTACGGCGATTCTATAGGGCCGGATCCGCGCCTCCAAGACGGGGTCTTTCCCGGGCCCCCGGAGGGTCGCGAACCATCCGCAACGCGCGCGACGCTATTTCGATTTGAAGAGCCCGAACGTGATTCCCTCCGGGTCAGCGGCCATCGCAAACCAACCGACGTTGGGGATCTCGGCTTCGCCGTGGTGGATCGCACCACCGGCGGCCTTGATTCTTTCGAGCGTGGCGGGAATGTCATCGACCATGAAGTACACGTACATGCACGCGTTGGGCACTTCGTTGGGGCGCTTCATCAGGCCGCCGCCGGGCTCGCTGCCGGTCTTGATGAGCGTGTACCCCGGCATCGACTGGTCGTCGAACTCCCAGCCGAAGACGCTGCCATAGAACTGTTTGCATTTTCCCGGGTCGTTGCTCATGAACTCGAAGTGGCAAAGCGGGCTTCCCATTGCAGTCCTCCGATGCTGGTCTAGGTGCAGAGTCCAGGTCGTGGCGAACAGTTTCCCGGCAGACGCCCGTGGATGCAAGCTCTTTTTTCCAGAGGCTTAAGGAGCTTGCGGCGGCGGTACCCAGGTAACGTTTTGGGCACGCGCGGCGTTGGCGAAGCCCGGCCCGACTGATATCATGCCTCAGTGATGCAAGTGTCGGCCAGCCAACACGTCAGGCGCCTGACCTGCGGGCTGGGGTTGCTGCTCCTGCCAGCGGTTCAGCAGAAGGTCTGCACGTGGCCTGTACCACCCGAGTCCGGGTCGCGCCAAGCCGCGGTGCGCGCGGAGTCGCCGACCGCCAGCGAGCAACCGAAGCAGAAAACGAAGAGCCCCTTGACGCTGGCGGCGATGGTGCCCGACGTGGCACCCCCGCGGCGGCCAAACCACGTACATCTAACCGCGGCACAGCGGATGCGCCCGCTCCCGGTCACGACGTGGATAAACGGCCCCGCGGGTTTCGACGATGAATTGGCCAATCCCGTCGGTAGCGACTCGATCTTCGCCGGAGCCTGGCCAAGAAGACCCGCGCCGCAACGCCCGCCCACCTTCGGCAACGCGGGCATTCGACTTGTTCGCGCTCACAGGCACCTCTTTCAGACCAGCATCCGGAAAACCGGGCCGCCGCGTGCGCGGGTGACGGAGCGGCTCGCTCTGTCGGCGTAGTAATCTTGACGCACCGTACTGGCAATGAGTGCCGGCGGTTTAGGTGGTTTTTCGGTTTTCCGACAAAGGATTCCAGCATGTGGGAAAAAACTGTGACTCAACGCCTGATTCTGATCGGCGTGGTGCTGCTGTTCGGCATCTGGCTGATCTATCCGCCGAAAGACAAGCTCCGCGGCGGCTTGGACATTGAGGGCGGCTTCTCGTTGATCTTCGAAATCGAGGAAGAAGAGGGGGAGGACGATCCCTACCTGGCCGAGCAAATGAAGCGCCTGCTGCAAAGGCGGGTCGACCCGAAAGGGGTCTACGACATAAAGTGGCGTGTGCTCGGACGTAACCGCCTCGAAGTCCAGATGCCGCTGCCACCGGAAGAGAACAAGCAACTCAGAAAGGAATACATCGACGCGCGCGAAAAGCTGCTCGCGGCCAACTTCAAACGCGGCGCGCTCGAGGGCGCGTTGCGCCTGGCCGCTGAACAGCGTGAGATCAAGCTGGTCGCGTTGGCGGCCGGTGACACCGAGCGTGAGCGGTTACTGCGCGAGGCCGCGATAGCTTACGACAGTTACCTGCGGGCGCGTCAGACCTACCAGCAGGCGCAGTCAAGCGAAGTAGTGGGCCCGCCCGCTGCCCCGGAGCCGGACACGCAGCCCGCGACCACCGAGCCAGCCAGCCAGCCCTCCGAATCGGAGCTGAGGTTGCAGGTGCGCGATGCGGAGGAAGCCTGGCGTGACGCGATGGAGGCGGTGCTTGACACCAACTTCGAGGGCCGGCGCTTTCAGGAAGTTCTCGACATGGAGCCGGGCACGCCGCGGCGCGAGAGCAGTCTGAAAGACTTGTATGAGCACTATCCAAACCTGAAAGAGCAGATCGAACTGGTGGTCGAAAAGCACGACGTCTGGCGGGCCAGACGCGCGTTTCTCGAAGGCCCCGCCGACCTGCGTCGTCTCTTGCGCGGGGCCGGAGTACTCGAGTTCCGTCTGCTGGCCGAACCCAGCCCCGAAAACCCCACCAAGTACGATCGCTACCGCGAGCAGTTGGCCGAACGCGGCCCGCGCCCCACCGAGGGCGACACCGCGCAATGGTTCCCGGTCGACAACCCGCTGGCGTTCTTCGACTTGAACTCGCCGGCGGAACTGCGCGACCTCGACCCGCAGACGGCCTACCGACCCTACGTCTTCGAGAAGCGCGATGACGTCTGGTACGTGCTGGCCAAGCGCGGGGCCCAGGACGGCATGCTGCACACGACCACCGGACCGCAGTGGCGGCTGAAACGCGCTTACGTAACACGCGACAGCGCCGGCCGCCAGGCGGTCGGTTTCACCCTGGACCCGATCGGCGGCTCCCTCTTCGGCGACTTGACCGGCAAGAACGTCGAGAAACAACTGTGCATCTTCGTGGATGACCTAGCGTACTCTGCGCCCAAGATCCAGTCGCGCATTACTACCAACGGTATCATCACCGGCGACTTCAGCCGCGAGAAAGTCAACTACCTGATCCAGACTCTCCAGGCCGGCTCGCTGCCCGCGCGGCTCAAGGACACCCCCCTCAGCGAGCGCACGATCGGTTCGAGCCTCGGGCATACCAACTTGCGCCTGGCATTCCGCGCCGGCGTGGCGGGCGTGATCGCGGTCGCGCTCGTGATGATCGCCTACTATTTGGCGAACGGTCTGATCGCCAACGTCGCCTTGCTGATGAACATCATGCTGGTGCTGGCGGCGATGGCGATGCTCGGAGCGCGCTTCACGCTGCCCGGCATCGCCGGGGTGATCCTCACGATCGGCATGACGGTCGACGCCAACGTGCTGATCTTCGAGCGTATGCGCGAGGAGAAAGCCCGCGGCTCGTCGCTGCGGATGATCATCAAGAACGGCTACGACAAGGCCTTCAGCACGATCATCGACGCCAATATCACCACGCTGCTGATCTGCGTGATTATCTACTACGTCGGCAGCGAGGAGATCAAAGGCTTCGGGCTCACGCTCGGCTGGGGGATCGTTTGCAGCCTGTTCACGGCCCTGTTCGTGACGCGCACCGTCTTCACGCTGCTCGTCAAGTACAACCTGCTCAAAGATATCAAGATGCTGCAACTGATCGGCGCGCCGAACATCGACTGGTATTCCAAGCGGAAATTCTTTATCCCTGTCTCGCTGATCGTCGTGGCCGTCGGGCTGGCCCTGCTCTATCAGCGCGGCAAGGACGCGCTCGACGTCGAGTTCCGGGGCGGCGTCAACGCGGAAGTGGAACTCAAGCCGCAGGCGGCCCCTAACTACGACGACGTTCGCATCGGGGATCTACTCACGCAGGTCGGCCGCCGGATTGCCGACGATGGCCGTCGCCTGGAACAGGCCACGGTGACAGCGGTGCCCGGTGATCCAAGCGCGTTCCGCGTGGAGGTCCCCGGGGTAGCGGCCGCCCGCCTGGCCGCCATGATTGCCGAGCCGCTCGAGGGCGGCGAATCGGGCGCGCTGCTGCAACGCGGCGGTGTACAAACCGCGGGGAGCGAAAGCAGTGTCGTGCTGCGGGTCAAAGAGGACGTCACGGCCGAACAGCTCGCCGAGGCGATCCACAAGCTGGCTGACAACGTGGGCGACAGCATCCCGCGGGCCGGCGACAATATCGCCCGGGCCAACATCGGTCTGGTGACCGAGACCGGCAGCCCCGAGGAGCGCGGCCGCTTCTGGGACATCACCACCATCGAGACCAACAAGGCCCTGGTGCAATACGCCCTGGTCATGGCTTTTGGCGACGACCTTCACATCCAGCCGCGGATCGCCTACGTCTTCCGCGGCAACGCTGACCAGCCGTACCCGATCACCGAGCGCCGACTCGAAGAGGTGATCCCGCCTGAGGTCCTGCCGGCGGGGGCCGGCGGAGACCTGACCGACTACCTGGGCGGCGCCGCGCTGTACTTCGACCAATTGTCGCCCGTGCAGCCGCTCGACGTCGTTCATGACCGCCTGCGCAACATGCGGCTCCAGCCTGATTACCAGGACCTGCCCTGGCGCGACTTCGGCGTCTTCGGTGTCAGGCAGGCGGACGTCGATTCGGATGGGCAAGCGGACGTTGATTCGGACGGGAGGCCGCTTTACAGCGGCGTCGTGATCGCCGTCGCCGATCAGAACCTTCCCTACGAGGACGGCCGCGACTTGTGGCTGCAGGAATTGGCCCGGCCGGAGCTTGACCTGGCGATGGCCACGTTTGACAAAGAGCAGACACTGCGGAAGGTCACGCAGTTCAAGCCGCAGATTGCCGCCCAGTCGCAGACCCGTGCTTCACTGGCCCTGCTGTTATCGTGGACCATGATCATCGGGTACCTGTGGATACGCTTTGGGCGGCCCGTCTACGGCATCGCCGGCGTCGTGGCCCTGATCCACGACGTCTGCATCGCGCTGGCCTTCGTCGGAATCAGTGGCTGGATCGGCGGCGTGAACCACCCGCTCGGCAACGCGCTGCTGATCAGCGATTTCAAGATCGACATGACGATTGTGGCGGCGTTCCTGACGATCATCGGCTACTCGATCAACGACACCATCGTGGTCTTCGACCGCATCCGTGAGACCCGCGGGCGTCTGGGCCTGGTAACCCCCCAAATCATCAACCAGAGCATCAATCTGTGCCTGTCGCGGACGTTGCTCACCAGCGCCACCACGTTTATCGTGCTGCTGGTAATGTACATGTTCGGCGGCAGCAGCATTCGCGGGTTCAATTACTGCATGATGATCGGCGTTATCACCGGGACCTACTCGTCGATCGCGGTGGCCTCGCCGCTGCTGATGGCACGCTTTGCCGGGCAGCGCGTGCCGCAACGCACCGTGGTTGCGCCGGCCAGCCGATAAAATGGGCTGTCCGCGCCGCCGGCCGCCGGTATAATACCTGGGACCCGCGTTTTGCGGACGCGGGCTCCACGCTTCTCTTTTCTGTGGGGTGTTGGACCATGCGCGCTGAAATGAAAGTCGGATTGATTGTCGGATTGGTCGCGATTGCCGGGGGTGCGATCTGGTGGTTCAGCCGGCCCACTGATGAGCTGGAT
>JBHHZX010000068.1:0-13229 GCA_046758265.1 Phycisphaerae bacterium | reverse complement strand
AAGCAAGCTGCTGTCGAAGCCCAGGGCGACGGCCGCGGCGCGGAATTCGCCTTCGGTCATCCAGTGGGGGGTGAATTGCTTCCCGTCGAACAATACGACCGCGCGCCCGTCGGCCCGCAGGAAGAACCGCGACGCCTTCTTCAAGCAGCAGACGCCGACTTGGGGTCTCCACTTCTTCTGGTTGGCGTAGAACATATTGAAGTAGTAGCGCTCGTGGAGTTCCTCATGAGGCGCGCGGAAATTGGGAAAAAGCAGCGGCGGGTCCTTCTCGCGCTCGTAGGTTTCCTGCAAGGCCGCCGCGACCATCGCAGTCTTTGCCTGGATGTCACGCCAATACAGCAGGTCCCGATTGGCGAGGCCCGCCAGCACCATTGCGATCGTTACGAACACAAACAGGACGATGCCGCGCCAGAAGCGTCTTCGACGTTCCAGCAACGTGCGCCGCCGGGCGCGTTGCGTTACCACCCGATCGCTGAGTGGAGCTGAATGGGCAGACGTCATGCGGCCGCTTCCGCAAAACCCGTCACAAAACACACCCGTTCGCGGTCGTCATGCAATTCTATCCGGTGGGAGTTGACGGTAAAGTGTCGCCGAGTTAGTTCCAGGTGCCGCCATGACTCCCGCAGAAGGAATCCTGATCGTTGCTGCTGGTGCGCTGCTTACGCTGCTCATCGGCGGCGCACTTCTGTTCTGGATCGACCGGGAGTGGCGTGACCTGGACGCGCGGCAGCGCCAACCACGCGAGGCCCCGCGCCGCCCCGACGCGCAAGACAATTCGGACAAATCACCGGCCGACGAGCCCCCTGGAAGTTGAGGCGAAACCATCCCGGCTGATCACGACAGTCCCGGCGGACAGGCGCCCTTACGAAGCGAAGCGTCGTCGTCTGCGGCCCGCACGCCGCGCGGACGCCTGATCGTGCTCTCCACGATGCTCTTCCTGCAGCACGCGGTCCTGGGAGCGTGGGTGCCATTGCTGCAACTGCACCTGCGAGACCTGCAGTTCAGCGGCACGCAGATCGGCTCGATCTACGCGACGCTGGCCATCGCCTCGATCATTGCGCCATGGCTCGCTGGGCAACTCGCCGACCGCGTCATGCCGGCCCAGTGGGTCATGCTGATTAGTCATCTGTGCGGTGCGGTCCTGCTCTGGCGTACGGCCCTGTCAACCCGCTATGAAACGATTCTCATCCTGCTGTTTCTCAACGCGCTGCTCTACATGCCGACGCTGTCGCTCAGCAACCTGATCGTCTTCCGGCATCTGGCTGATCGGGACAAGGAGTTTGGCCACGTACGGCTGTGGGGAACCGCCAGTTGGATTGCCGTCGCAGCAGCGCTGGGGCTCTGGCTGAGCAAGCCGAGCTGGCTGCCCACCGCCCAGCACGCCGGCCCGGTGGACAGCCTGCGACTGGGTGCGATCCTCTCCGTGGCTTTGGCGGTGTTCTGCCTGGCATTGCCCGCGACGCCGCCCGAAACACTTGCACGCCGCTCGCGCCTGGCCGCACTCGGCGCGCTGCGACTGCTGCGCGACCGCTCCTGCGCCGTGCTAATGCTGGTCAGCTTCCTGCTCTCGCTGGGGATGCCCTTTTGCTACCCGTTCGGCAGCTTGTTTCTCAAGTCGCTGGGCGTATCGGAGGCCGGCGTCTCGCCCCTGATGGCGATCGGGCAGATGGGCGAGATCGTCGCGTTTCTCCTGCTGGCGGTCAGTCTCCGGCGGCTCGGCTTCAAGGCCACCTTCCTGATCGGCGTTGCCAGTTGGGCAATACGTTTCGCGATTTGGTCCGCAGGCGGACCGTGGCCGCTGATCGTCGCCTCGCTCAGCCTGCACGGCTTGTGTTACGCGTTCGTGCTGGGGCTGGGACAGATGTTCGTCGATCAGCGCTGCGCCCCAGACACCCGCGCCAGCGCCCAAGCCATGCACCAAGTCGTTACCTTTGGCATCGGAATGTGGCTTGGAAACCTGATCGGCGGCGCAGCGCTCGACTTCTTTCAACGTCACCTGCCCGACGGAAGCACCGTCATCGACTTTACGCAGTTCTACCTGTGGCCCGCGCTGGGGGCCGCGGCATGTTTCCTGATCTTCGCCGCGTTTTTCAAGACAACCACGCCGCACGAAGCTCGGCCAAGGCCGCCGCTTGACCTTCCCATGTAAAGCTTTGATCCTCGCTAACGACGCCGATTTGTTCGAACCGCACCTTTCGCTTTTCCAGCAGCGCTTCGATTCCGCTTGGATCGGTCGTTTCCACGACGTAGCCCGCGCAGCACTCGGCGAATGGAGCCAACTGACACGCGCTTGATATGGTCAGCTCAGCGCCACGATCGCCCGCGAGCGCCATTTCAGCGACCGCGACCAGCCATCCGCCGTCGCTGGAATCATGACAGGCCGCCGCGAGGCCGCGTCGAATCGCCTCGGCCGCCGTGCGATGGACCTGGGCCGCTTGGTGTAGCGAGCAACCGGTCTGCGGCAAGCCGCCGATCAGATAAAGCCGGTCGCCGGGCTGCTTGAGGTCCGACGTGACGCACTGGTGCACGTCGTCAATCAAACTGACCGCACTGATCAGCAGCGTGCCGGGGATGCTCAGCCGACAGCTCTGGCGAACGCGCCGCGCCGTCGCGTCGAAGACCCGACGCGCATCGGGGAATTCGCGTTCGTCGCGCTCGGCGTACTGCCCGATGACCGCCAGCAGCCGATCGACATCGGCTGCGTGCAGCGCGAACTCGTTGTTGAGTGAATCCTTGCCGGAGATGAACGGGACGCCGTACGCTTTGGCGGCGTCGTAGCACCCCTGACAAGCGCGGACTAATGACCCGAGTCGCCGCGGCTCGTCGCAGCTTCCCCAGCAGAAGTTGTCGAGGATCGCGGTGAGGGACGGGTTCCCCCCAACACAGACCACGTTGCGGATCGCCTCGTCGATCGAGGCAGCCGCCATCCAGTAAGGATCGACATCCGACAGGTGCGGGACGATTCCACAGCCAATCGCAATGCCGCGCATCGATTCGAGCTTCGGTCGCAACACCGCCGCGTCGCCTGGCCCGTTCCCGGGTCCACCCAGCGGCTTGACCACGCTGCCGCCCTGCACCTCATGGTCGTACTGGCGGATCACCCATTCCTTGCTGGAGATGTTCGGGCACCGCAGAAGAGACTTCAGGCGTTCAAGCACGGCCGGTGGGTCCAAGTCCCACCGCAGCTTCGTGGGGTGGCACGGGCGTCCCGCCCGTGTTCCACCGGCGGGCGAAAGGGCGGCACGGGCATCTTGCCCGTGTCCCACCGGCGGGACGCCGGTGCCACCCCCCGCCCTACCCTCGTGGCTTGGTGGCCGCCCTTCTTCCGGCCACCACTCCGCGAGCAGTTCGCGCTTCGGCAGCCCCTGATGCAGGAAGCGCATGTCGAGGTCGCCCACCACGGTACCGTCATACCGTACGACCAGACGCGGCGGGGCCGCTTCGTTGCTCCCGAACGCGCCGATCACTGTCGCTTCGACTTCCTCCTCACGCATGATTTCCATGAATCGATCGCGGTTGGCGGGTGGGACCGCCAGCACCATCCGCTCCTGGGCCTCGCTGATCCAGATTTCGTCATAGCGTAGCCCGGCGTATTTGAGCGGTACGGTTTCCAGATCGACGAGTGCACCGGTCTTTTCACCCATTTCGCCGACCGCGCTGCTCAGCCCCCCCGCACCGCAGTCGGTCACCGCGGTATAGAGGCAGCCCTCTTCGTGATCGCGCGCTCGAAGGATCGCGTCCAAACAGCGCTTCTCGGTGATGGCGTTGCCGATCTGCACGGCGTGGGAAAACTCGTCGGCGTGGGTGTCGGTCAGCTCGGCAGAGGAAAAGGTTGCCCCATGGATGCCGTCCCGGCCGGTTCGTCCGCCGATCAGCACGATCAGATCGCCGGGCCGGGCCGCCTTTTTGACCTTGTTGCGCGGAATCAGCCCCACGCAGCCACAGTAAACCAGCGGATTGCCCAGATAGCGGGGGTCGAAACAGATGGCACCGTTGACGGTCGGGATGCCCATGCGGTTGCCGTAGTCGCACACGCCCTGCACGACGCCGCGCAGCACGCGCCAGGGGTGCAGCACGCCGCGTGGTAGCTGGTCTTGCGGCCAGTCGGTGGGCGCTACACAAAACACGTCGGTGTTGGCGATCGGACGAGCGCCTAACCCGCAGCCCATGACGTCCCGCACGCAGCCGCCGACACCGGTCGCGGCACCGCCGTAAGGTTCGATCGCGGACGGGTGGTTGTGTGTCTCGACCTTGAAGGCGATGCCGAACTCATCGTCGAATGCAACGACGCCAGCGTTGTCCACAAAGACCGACAAGCACTCAGGCCCGCGCCCCTCGGCCATCAACTCCTCCGTCACGCGGGCGATGGTGTCGTTGAGCAGGTTCTCGTAGCGAATCTCGACCAGCGATTGGCGATGTGGAGTCCGTTCGTCACCGCCCACGCCCATCGGCGCCCCATGGTACACGATTGCGCTCTTGAGCGTCTTGTGCACGCAGTGCTCCGACCACGTCTGCGCCAACGTTTCGAGTTCGAGGTCGGTCGGGTCGCGGCCCAGATTTCGAAAGTGCTGCTGAATCGCGCGCATCTCCTCGCGCGACAGGAACAAGTGACCGTCCCGCGCGAGGGTTTTCAGGCCCGCATCGCCCAGCCCTTGAATCGGCACACGCCGCAGCTCGAACTCGAAGATCGACGGCTTGGGTGCCGGCTGCACACCCGCCGTCCCGAGCACCACCTGCTCGATGCAGTCGTTCGCAAGCACGCGCGCCACCGCGTCGAGTACGCCGTCTTCGTCGGATGTGCCCGTCAGCACGTACCGCCGGGCTGTTCGAACCAGGTTCACCGCGTAGCCCTCGGCCCGCAGCTCGGCCAGCGTGCTCTCGGCAACCGGATCCATCACGCCGGGCCTCAGATGCACCTCCACGGAGAGCTCGGCGGCGCTGCACGACAGCTCGTCCGCTTCGCCGTGAACGATAGCCGCCTCGGTGACGGGATCAGCCAGGAGTCGACGGGCGATCCGCTCGGCATCCGGCCGCGTCAGGGCACCCTCGAGGAAGAACAAGCGCGAGGAGCGCACGCATCCGACTTCACTGAGCCCGGTGTCGCGTAGCTGGGCGGCGATTACATCGTCGCACGCCGACTCCGTTTGCTCATCACGGGCACCGATTTCGATCCGGTATACGGGCATCACGACCCTCGGGCGCGGTCGGCAAAGTAAAGTGAAGCGACCTCAAGCGTGGGATGATACTTCGTGTGGCCGAATTCGTCGCCCGGCCTGCGGAAGCAGGCACGCGCCTCTCGGAGGTGCAAACCCGCCGAACGCGCTCGAAGACTGGCGGAAAAGAAAAAAAGAGCCTCTTGAAGACCGGCACGCCAAACTCACGCACAGCGGCCACGGGAGCGTTAACTATTTGATCACAAATGACTTACACGGTCGCTGGCCATCTGCCGCTGACGGCAGGCCGTCTGCTTGTCCCCCGACGCTCGCGCTTTTGCCCTTGCGTCCGGGCGCGGAGCGTGCTTAGAGTCTCGCCTTCGGTGACTGGTGTTCGCAGGGAGGCAGCCTTCGCCGCCTCGAGCCGTACGGCGAGGAAGCTCGATGAGTTCACACCCGGGTGTGTCGCAAGCCCAGGGCAATCATTACAAGTACTTGCTCGAGTTTGAGAAGCCCATCGCCAAGATGGAGCAGGAGATCCAACGTCTCGAATCGAGCCAGGTCGAGTCGGGTCGGGACTACTCGGACATCATCAAGAGCATCCGCGACCAACTGAACGCAGCGCTGAAAGAGGCCTACGGCAACCTGACGCCGTGGGAGAACGTGCTCGTGGCACGGCATCCTCGGCGGCCGCTGATGCGCGATTACATCTGCATGCTATGCAAGGACTTCTGCGAGTTGCACGGTGATCGGCTGTGCGCCGACGACAAAGCGATCGTGTGCGGGTTCGCGCGTCTGGCGGGTCAGCGCGTGATGCTTATCGGACACCACAAGGGCCGCGACACACGCGAGAAGATCGAGTCCAACTTCGGCTGTGCCCACCCGGACGGCTATCGCAAAGCACTGCGCGCGATGAAGCGGGCGGAAAAGTTCCACGTGCCGGTGGTCAGCTTGGTCGATACACCGGGGGCTTATCCCGGGGTGGAGGCCGAGGAGCGCGGAATCGCCAGCGCGATCGCCGTCAATCTGATGGAAATGTCGCGGTTGCGCACACCGATCGTCGCGTGCGTGATCGGCGAGGGGGGCAGTGGCGGGGCGCTCGGTATCGCGGTGGCCGACCAGGTCGCGGTCATGCAGCACGCCTATTACTCGGTGATCAGCCCGGAGGGTTGCGCCGCGATTCTGTGGAAGTCAGGGGAGCACGCCCCGCAGGCAGCCGGCGCCTTGCGACTTACCCCCAGCGACCTCCAGCGGCTCCAACTGATCGACGCGATCGTCCCGGAGCCGCTCGGCGGGGCCCATCGCGACCCGGAGGCCGCCGCCCAGAAACTCGAGGCCTGGCTCGGGCGCGCGCTGCGCGACCTCAAGCGGCTGAAGGTGGAGACCTTAGTGCGGAGGCGCTACGAGCGGCTGCGACATCTCGGCTCGTTCATTGAGACGACGGTCCCGCCGGCAGAGCCGAAGCCGGCCAAGCCCTCGAAGGCGTGCAGCCGGCGGCGTCAGCCTGTGGGGCGGGAGGTAACCGCCGGCCGCGCATGAGCTTACGCGCATTCTGGTCAACGGTGCCGGACCCCAAGACCCAACCCGTCGAACTGAATCTCAAGCGAACCGAGCATCTACAGATCAGGTGGGCCGACGGGCACGAAAGCACGATAGCCCTTCTGCAATTGCGCAAGGCGTGCCCGTGCGCGACCTGCCGGGCTGCCCAGGAAGAGCACGAGCGCAATCCGCTGGCGGTCAGTCAACCGGTGCAGAACCCGCAGGACATGGTGATCGCGGAAAGGGCCGAACTGGTTGGCAGGTACGCCCTGCGGATACGCTGGAAGGACGGCCACGACACGGGCATTTACGATTTCGCGCTGTTGCGGGCGCTCGGCTGAGCAGGCTGGAAAAGACGGTGCCCGGAGCGGTCTGGACGTGAACTTCTGTCGGGTTTCCGGCGTATAATAGGGAGAAAAGTACTGCAAATTGCGGGATTTTCTGTTTGAGTCCGGGGCGAGTTCGTTATAATCCCCCGTTTAAGAAAGAGGGTGGGATCCCCACCCTAACAGTGCAATCTGGAAGGTGCTGTGAGCAACATGGAACTGGGAACCGTACAGGCCGTCGATCTGCACCTGTTTCTTTACGACCGTCCGCTGCACCCGGAACTGTTCCGCCACTTTGCTGATTATCGGATCCGGCAGGGACGCTATCATGCGGACGTCTGGATTACCGGCTTGAGCCACGTGGTGACGGTTACGATGGGCCAGCGCTCCATGAGCGAGCTGGTCTCGAACGATAACGAGGTGCTGCCCACGCGCGGCATCCTGACGCGGTTTCGCATCAAAGGCGAGCGTGACGCGGAACGTCGAACGAACGACGGCTGGCACTACATGGTCAGCTGCCAGATCGAGACGATGGACGAGCCGCTGTACAAGTCGGTCCACAACGATCTGATCCGCCACGCCGAAAAACGCGGCTGGTACTACGCTTACGAACAGTGGGCGGAAGGCGATCTGGACCCGTTCACGTACATTGACTACGAGGCCCGCGATCGAGAATTCCACGTGCACGCGTTCCACGCGTTTCCGCAGGAGCGCACACTGGTGAAGACGCAGTCGATCTTCGACCTGCCGAGCCAGTAGCCCGACGCCTGCCCAAAGCGCCACCCCCGGCTCACTCATAGCCAGCGGGTGGCTCTTTTATCGGGCGTCGGCTCCAGTTACATGGCGCGCGCCACGGAATGCCAATGCCTGCGTCTGATCCGAACATGATTCGCATCCACGGCGCCAGGGTCCACAACCTCCAGGACATCACCCTCGCCCTGCCGAAAGGTCAGCTCATCTGTTTCACCGGTGTTTCGGGCAGCGGGAAGAGCAGCCTGGCGTTCGACACGCTTTACGCGGAGGGGCAGCGACGGTACATCGAATCGCTCAGCTCCTATGCCCGCCAGTTCATGGGCGAGCTGCCCAAGCCCGACGTGGACCAGATCGTCGGGCTGGCGCCGTCGATCTCGATTCAGCAGAAGACCAGCGGCTGGAACCCACGCAGCACGGTCGGCACGATCACGCAAATCCACGACTACCTGCGGGTGCTGTTCGCCCGGGTCGGCGCGCCGCACTGTCCGAACTGTGGTAAGCCGATCACCGCGCAGACGCGCGAACACATGCTGGCGCGGCTTCTCGCGCTCGGCCAAGGCACCCGTTTCATGCTCTTGGCGCCCAAGATTCGTGGGCAAAAAGGCGAGTACAAGGATCTCTTCGAAGAGCTGCTGCACCAGGGATTTGTGCGCGCGCGGGTGGACGGCGAGATCATCGAGCTGGCGAGCCCACCGGCGCTGGACCGCTATCGCCGCCACGATATCGAGGTGGTCGTGGACCGGCTGGTCGTGCATCCGGGCGTGCGGCCGCGCCTGGCCGAAGCGCTCGAATTGGCGCTTTCCGCGGGCGATGGTACGGCGGTTGCGATGGTGGTGGGCGACGGAAGGGCTCGCGAGGCGGTTGGCGGCCAGAAAAGAGCGGCCCGAGAGAACGCAGACCGACGGCGCGGCCATGACATTTTGCTCTCTTCGGGGTACGCCTGCACGGTCTGCGGGCTCAGCTTTGAGCCTCCCAGCCCGCAGATGTTCAGCTTCAACAGCCCGCAGGGCATGTGTACTTACTGTGACGGACTCGGCACGCGGTTCGACTTCGACCCGGACCTGTTGATTGCGGACCCGTCACGGAGCTTTCTTACGCCGTGTGTCGCAGCGCTCCGGCGGCCGCCCGGCCGTTGGCGCAGGCACATTTACGAAGGTGTGGCGCGACACCTCGGCATCGACCTGCGGACGCCCTGGCGCAACCTGCCGAGCGAAGCCCGCCAGGCCTTACTCTACGGCACGGGCGAGACTCATATCACGTTTGAGTGGAAGGGGCGGCACGGCGTCTGGAAGCACGGCGGAACATACGAGGGGATCGTGGCGGAGCTACACGCGCGGCACAGAAAGGCCGGTTCCGCGATGGTGCGGCGGTTCTACGAACAGTTCATGCGGCAGACCGTCTGCCCGCGCTGCCACGGTGCCCGGCTAGGCGCGCAGGCCCTCGCGGTCACGCTGAGCACCCGCCGGGACGAAGGCGCCGGGGGCCGCACGGCGCGGTTGAACATCGACGCGGTCTGCAAACTGCCGATCCGCGCCGCGCTGGCGTTCTTCAGCAACCTTGAGCTCGACCGTTTGCGCCGGCAAATCGCGGAAGAGCCGTTGAAGGAGATCCGCGCCCGACTGCAATTCCTGGTGGACGTCGGGCTCGAATACCTGACGCTGGATCGGGCCGCGCCGACGCTCGCCAGCGGCGAATCGCAGCGCATCCGGCTGGCGAGCCAGATCGGCTGCGGGCTGGTGGGTGTCCTCTACGTGCTGGACGAACCGAGCATCGGGCTACACCCGCGGGACAACCGCCGGCTGCTGTCGTCATTGCAACGCCTGCGCGACATGGGCAACACGGTGATCGTCGTTGAGCACGACCGAGACACGATGGAGGCCGCTGACCTGATTATCGATTTCGGCCCGGGGCCGGGCGTGCGTGGCGGCCGGGTGGTCGCGCAGGGCTGCCTGGAAGAGATTGCCGACACCGCGGACTCGGTGACCGGCGCATATCTGTCGGGCCGTCAATCCATCGAGACCCCTGCGGCCCGCCGTCCGGTAACCCGTCCGCCGAAGGACGCCCCGCGACGCCGCGCCAAGCCGTCGAGAAGGCGCAAGGAATAGCTTGCCAGCGGCTTCGCCTGGCGCGGCAATAGGCCGGGCGTTCGCTCGGAAGTTTTTTCGGAACTCCGCCGCTTCGGGCTCAGCGGTGTGACGCGTCGGCAGTGTCCGAATCCAACCCCAAATTCCCGCCTCACCGGCCGCGAACATTTTGAATCCTTCAATTGCGTACGTGCGGTGAGTTGCACGTTGAGAGGGAACACGGCGGTACGGCCGAGCCAGGTGGCATGCCGAGCCGGAAGGCCGGCAGTCGTTCAGCGGTGGCCGCCGCTCAAGCCGGTACCACCTCTGTCGAGAACAGCCATGAGCACCAGAACGGATCCCGACAACAGAGTAACAATGATCTGTCCCAACCTGAATTGTCGGCGAACACTCAGCGCCCCGGCTTCGGCACGCGGCAAGATCATGCGCTGCGCCTACTGCAACGCGCCGTTCCGCGTTCCGGACAACGGCACGTTCGATTCGGAAGCCGCGGCAGCCGCGCGCGAGGTCAAGAAACGCTAGCGCCGCAGGCCCAGCGATCTCGGCCTCGTGACCGTGAAGGATCAGGGACCATGCAGCCGCCCGTCAACGAAAACCTCAGGCTGTCGACACGGCCGATGCTTCCGACGGCGCACCCGCCCGGCGGCTTCCCATCAAGCCTGCGGTCGGCACCGGCTGAGCAGGATGCGAAGGCAGCGGGGTCCGACTGGCAGATCATTCTCCAATTGAAAACGCTGTTCGAACGCGATCCCGCGCTGATCTCCTCACTAGCGGAAGAGGTTGACGGCAACCAGCCGGCTACATACGCGACCAGGCTCATGGCGGCCGGTCGGGAAGCGCTGGCGGCGCGTCCCGACTCGGCCGACCTGCAGTACCCCGCCGCCCGGGCCGCAGCGCGTATCGGAACAACGCGCGCCGCGGCTGACCTGCTCGAGCGGGCGCTGGAAATCAACCCGTGCCACGTGGCGGCCTCGGTTCTGCTCAGCGACATTTGCTTGGCTCTGAAGGAACCGCAGCGGGCGGTGGTGTGGCCGCAACGCGCGCTAACCGCTCGGGCGGCGCCTGCCGACGAGCAGCCAGCGGGGGGACGGAACAGGAGAGGAAATGAGTTATTTACTTGAAACACTGGGACGGGGCTTGCTCGGGTGTCTGCTCAACGCCTTCGAAAACCAGCTTCCTTGCTCGCCGGAAGACGACGTGGAGACGCTCGCCCGCCACCAGCGCCAGGCGTGCACGTCGTTCGATCTGACCATCCAGCTCGGCAGCGCGTATCTGCGCGAGGCGCGGCTGGCCGATGCCCGCCAGACGTTCGAAGCGGCGCTGCGTCTGGACGGTCCGGCACACCTGCCGGCTTTGGGGTTGGCGTGCGTCTGCGACGAACTTGGACAAGTTGACCGCGCGCTGCATTACCTGCGTCAGGCGTGCGACGACGACCCGTACGATCCATCTGTCGCGTTCGGCATCGGGCTGTGCCACGAACAGCTAGGCGAACTCGATGCCGCGGTCGAAGCCTACGGGCACTCGATCGAACTCTGCCCCCGGCTACGAAACGCCTACGAACGCCTGGCGGCGACGGCGATGCGGCGCAGCGACTGGAACGAGGCATCGGAATGCTACACCCGTCTGAGCGAGCTGGAACCCAGTGATCTGGACGTGTTGCTGACGTTGGCAAGCCTCCAGCTCCAGCAAGGGGGTGCCGAAGAGGCGGTCGAGACCTTTCAGCGCGCGTTGCTGATCGAGCCCGAATCGGCCGACGAGGCGCTCGATAGCGCGGCCGAACTGGAGGACGAGGAGCGGCTGCAACAGGCGATCGCTACGCTGGTGAAGCTGGTCGGGAAGTATCCGGCCGTGACCGAGTTCCGCGTCCACCTGGCCGATCTCTACGTCAAGGCGGGCGACGACGACGGCGCGGTAGCTCAGTATCACGCCGCGCTCGAACTCCACCCGAGCTTCCTGGAGGCCACCGTCAAGCTCGGCACCCAGCACCTGCGGCGCCAGCGCTACGAAGACGCCGCCCAGGCGTTTAACCGCGCCGTCGAACTGAACGATCGGCTCTTGACGGCGTTTGTCGGTCTGGGTGTGGCGCAGCACGTCGCGGGTCGCCAAGCCGACGCGCACGCCACGTTCGATCTGGCGGCGAGTCTGGCTCCCAACAGCACGCTGCTGTTTTCGGAAACGAATCGGCTGCACCTGAAATCATTGCGCCGGCGCGGCGGCGAAAACCTCCTGTGGGACGAACCGCCGGAGGGTCCCGGGCAGGACGAACTGCTTGTCGAAGCGATTCGCTGCCACCAGCAGGTCCTACTCACCCACCCCGGGCGCGCCGACTTGCACTACCGCCACGGTATGCTGCTCAGGCAGACCGGGGACTTCGCGGCAGCAGTACAAGCGTTTCAAGAGGCGACTGCCATTAATCCCTCGTACGTCAAAGCACTGATCAAGCTCGGGATCACGTGGCGAGAGCTGGGCCGGCCCGAAGAAGCGCTCGACGCTTTCAGCCGGGCGATAAGACTCGACGAGAATCAGGTCCGCCGGCACTACCAACTGGGTTTGCTGTTCGCGCAATACAACCAGTTTGAGCTGGCGATCGAAAACTTCGAAGCGTCGCTGGCCGGGAAAGACGGCGGCGCCGAATTCCGCCATAATTTGGGGCTGGCCCTCCAGAACATCGGCATGGTTGATCGCGCCGATGCTACCTGGCGATCAATCTGCGAGCTCTCATACGCCGCCGAACCGATGCCGGGCCGCGACGGGTTTCGGACGAATTTCGACGTACGACACGGGTAACAGCTCGCACATTCCCCAACGATAGCGGCGCTGCGGCGCTGACTGCCGAAGCCCCGAGAGCAACCGAGCGTGTGCGCACGCGAAACTCTGCCGGCACGAGAACCTGCGCTCGCGTCGAGCCGCTCTGAACAGCGCCGCTCGATCGCGGGGGCTGATGACCGACCGGCAGGGATGCCTTGATTGAAGAAATGAATACGGCGAGAAAGCTCATCACGCTGTACTTGGCGTCTGGTTTACAATGCACGCGTGATGTCCGAGTCATCCCCGCACCGCCGTTGGAGGTCGCGTCTGGGGCTATTGACGGGGATGTACGTGGCAGTGCTGGCGGCGGCGATCGTCGCAGTGCCGCTATGGCTCGGCCGCGTGCCCGAACCGACCCCATTGCGGCCCGTCCATGAGCGCGGCACACCTGCCACGGCTCCCGAGGTCTCGACGATCGCTACTCGAGCCGCGGCGCCGCCCGCAGATCGTGAACCTCCCGCTTCGGCCTCTCAGCAACCTCAACCCCCGGAGACCAGACCCCCGGCCGAATCGCCGGTCGTCGAGCGGCAGTGGAGCCAGGAGGATGCGTTCTCGGCTGCCGGGGG
>JBHHZX010000067.1:0-13264 GCA_046758265.1 Phycisphaerae bacterium | reverse complement strand
TCCAGCCCCACCCTGACCGGGCGCGTACGTGGGTGGCCAGCGGCAACTTCGTGAACGTGTTCAGCCAGGTGATCAAGCCCCTGCCCGCGACGTGCCGCGGTGGGCACCACAGGCACGCCGAGTTCCCTCTCGAGCACGCGCGCTTCCAGCGCAATGCGTTTGCGGTCGGCCTCATCCATCAGGTTGGCGCAGACCACGACGCGCTCGGTGATCTCGAGCACCTGCAAGACCAGGTGGAGGTTGCGCTCCAGGACGGTCGCGTCGCAGACGACGACCGTGCAGTCGGGCCGCCCGAAAAGCACGAAATCACGCGCGATCTGCTCATCCACGCTGTCGGCCAGCAGCGAATACGTTCCCGGCAGGTCCACGAGCTTGAAGCGCTTGCCCGCGTAGGAGAAGGTTCCCTCGGCCCGACTCACCGTCTTGCCCGGCCAGTTGCCCGTGTGTTGCCGCAGACCGGTCAGCGAGTTGAAGACGGTGCTTTTTCCGGTGTTGGGGTTGCCGGCGAGAGCCACCACATAATCATCAGGCACGCCGCCGAGGTCGACCCGCTGCGGCCCGCGCTCCCGCACCTCTCTCTTGAACGCGCAACTGTTGCACGCCATCGCCGCTCCCTCGCTTGCCTTAAGCGCGAATGAAACCTTCGGGTCTGCTAAACGGCGACACGAATCCGACCTGCATCCTGCGTGCGCAGGGCGATCATCGCTCCGCGAATCCGGTAGCAAGCCGGATCTCCAATCGGGCTGTTCATCAGCCGCTCCACGCGGGTCCCCGGAATCAAGCCAAGATCCAGGAGGCGATGGCGCAGGCTGCCCCCGCTCATCAATTCCAAAACGCGGCCGCTCTGGCCGGGTTCCAGACTACTCATCGGAATTCCCATGCCGCTCTGCTCCTCGCTGCTGACGGCTCAACCCAGAAGTCAGCTTACCTTGCCGTCGTGCCCGCGGCAGACTCGGCGCCGCACAGCGCCCCAACACCGCGGCCTGTTTACCCTGCACTATCTATTTTAGTATCGGCTACGTTTCGGTGTCAAGGCAAAACTCCTCTCGAGCCGCACGCTTTGCGCCGGTGGCGCGTAGCCGGTGGGCGAGCGGGCACCTGCGGCTCTGCACGGCTCGTCAGAGGTTCCCGGCGGTCCGATAATACTGGGCCAGTACTCCCTGCTCTGTGCGTGCCCCGTCGCGCGCCGGCTGCGCCTGCGCGTCACCCGTCCTCAGGCAGCGGCAAGCGCAAGCTTGCGACCCGCCCGGCGGATTCTCGGCAAGCTGCAACCACCGCGAGCGTTGTGCCTGTCAAACCGGTAAGATGTTTCGGTCGGTTGGCCCGCTGCCACCCCGGGTTAGTCGCCCGAACGAAAAAGGAGAGACCACATGAAGCTGCGCTGGACTGTCTTGCTGACTGCCGCTTGGCTCGTCGCCCCCGACATCGGCCCGGCGTGGGCTCAGGATGAACCGCGGGCCGGAGGTAGGCTCTCACGCCGGACCCGCGAAGGCCGGCCCCCCGGCGGGCAACACCTGCGATTCGGCCGCATCCGCGCAGAACTCGACCTCGACCAGGACCAGCAGGCGGAATTCGACCGCCTCGCCGCCGAATTCCGCAAGAAGCGCGGCGGCGGCGCCAACAGGGAGCGTGTGCGCTCGCTCATGGACGAGATGCGCCGCGCCCACCAAGAAGGCGATAGCGAACGCGCCGCCGAAATCCGCCAGGAACTCAGGGAAATGCGTGGCGGCAACCCCGTCCTGGAGTTCCTCGACCAGGTCGAGGGGATCCTGCGCGACGACCAGCTCGAAAAGTTGGCCGAAATTCGAGAGCGACTCTCCGCCGAGCACAGCCTGGCCCGTGGCGGCCCGCTCGCACAGCTCAAACGCCTGCGGCGCGCACTCCGCCTCAGTGAAGAGCAGGCTACAGCATATGATGAACTGTACGCCGAACTCAAAGAGCAGTTGAAACACAGCCGGGCTGGCGAGGACGAGACAAGCGACCTGGTTCAGAAGCTCAGGAAAGCAGCCGAAGCCGGGGATACCGAACGCATCAAGCAGTTGCGGAAGCAACTGCCGGACCCGCACGCCCGGGCAAGCACGGCGATCGCCGAGTTTCTCAGCGAGGTCGAAAGCTTCCTCGAACCTGAACAGCTGAGAACTCTCAACCGCTTCCGGCAAAGGATGAGAGCGAGGGGCTCCCAGACGGACCTGCGCGCCTGCTTCCGCTTCGTCAGCCAGCTCGATCTGGACGAGCAGCAGCGCCTCACGCTGCGTGAGCTCCGGCGAAGAGCCCATCGATCAGAGCGCGAAGCGCGCGATAACGCGGAGGAGCTGGCGCGACTGACGGCGGACGTGCAAAACGAGCTGCGCGACATGCTGACCGACGAGCAGGTCGCGGAATTCGACCGCTGGCTCGAGAGCCAGAAGTCTAAAGGGCCCGGCCGCGGTCGCAAAGGCGATCGCCCGCGGCGCGAGCGCCGCCGCGAACGGTCCAAGCCGGCCGGAGAGGAAAGGCCTTAGTCGCAGTCGCGCAAAGCTCGAGCCCTCGAATCACATGCCGGCCGCGCTTCGCGAATGAAGTGCGGCCGCTTCCCTGCCAGGGGCGAGAACAGGGGCTGGGTGGCATGCCTATTTTCACAGCAGGCATGGCACCGCGCCGGCTCGTCGGGGCGACCCTGACAGTCAGTTCCAAACTCACCGCGCTAGAAGAAGAACCGCCCGATGTCTTGAATGGTCACAAACAGCAGGCCGATGATGATGGCCGCCAGCCCGACCATCGTGCCGATCATTTGTGCTTTGAGGCTCAGCGGCTTCCCCTTGAGCTTTTCGATGATCAGAAAGACCATCAGCCCCCCGTCCAGCACCGGCATCGGCAGAAAGTTGATCACCGCCAGGTTCACCGAAAGGAACGCCAGGAAGAACATCAGGTCCGGCAGGCCGGCCTTGGCCTGCTCGATGGCCATGCCGATGATGCCCACCGGGCCGGCGACGTTCTGAGTGCTCATGCTGCGGTTGGCGAGCTTGGTCAGAAAGGTGTAGACCTGCCAGAGCTGATAGCGGACATAGTTGATCCCCATCGTCATGGCTCTGAACGGGTTCCCGCCGGCGGAGACACGTACCGTCGCCGGAGCGAACGAAAGGCGATCGAACATGTAGTTGATGCGCAACTGCCAGGGGTCGATGTTGTCGGCGCGAACGGTGAACTGTTTCTCGACCGGCTCATCCGCGCCGGCTAGCGAGCGGCTGTAGCGTACGGTCACGGTCTGCCCGACCTTCTTCGCCAGCAGCGCGCGCAGCGCCAGCGGACTGCCCCGCACCTGCATCTCGGCCGTACGACCGTCCTCGGCTTCCACCCTGACACTCGTCTCGCCGTCAACCGACCACACCACCGCGCCCGGTGGAAGATCGAGCTCATTCGCCAGGCTGCTGGGAACGTCGACCTGTCCGGTCACCTCGTCGCTGCCGCTGCGAAAGCGCACCTGGACTGTCCGCCCCGCCGCCGCCTTCAGCACCTCGACCACCTCAAACCAGTTCGAAACGGGCTGCCCGTCGATCGCGAGCAAGAGCGCGCCGCGCGGCATGTTCAGCGCCGCGAACGGCGTGTCGGGTACGACATCCGCAACGATCGGCTTGGCCTCCTCGCCCTGCATGGGAAACCCCAGACCGACCTTGGCCTTGGCCTGACCGAACAGCTTGAAGGGCCGCTTGGGCGTCACCACCAGCTCTTTTTCCGCGCCGCGGCGCTCCACCACAACCCGGATCGGTTTGCCCACGTTCGCCTGGATACTCGCCCGGACCTCGTTGTAGGTGGGATTCAAGACGGTCCCCCAGGCGGCGAGGACGTCGCCCCGCTCAAAGCCCGCTTTCTCTGCCGGCCCTCCTGACTCTGCCAACCCGATTACACGGCGGCGACGTAATCCGAGGATGTAGCAGGCATCGATATCAGTAATGACGCGGCCGTCGCGCACTGCCGGCAGGTTCGCCGGCGAAACGCTCAGTACGGCCCGTTGGTAGCACTCCACGGTCTCCGATCTATCGCGATCACGCGGATCCGGACGCTGCACGGTAAACTTGATGACCTTTCCCTCGCTACGGCTGAAGATCGCGAGGATATCGAGGGCGGTCTTGACCGGCTGGCCGTCAGCGTGGGTGATTACGTCGCCCTCAAGCAGATTCGGCAGATCGCCGACCGGCCGACCGTCGAGCGTAACCTTGGTGGTAAAGAGGGGATCGACGTCGAGCATTCGCAGGTCGCTGCGCTCGTCCCGGGTCGTTCTGACCACGACCTCGTCGCCGAGCAATTTTCCGTTACGCTCGATCTTGAAGCGGACGACCTCGTCGGCCAACGCTGATCCAATTTTGATATCGATAAACGATGCGACCTTGCGGCCGTTCATCTCCAGTACGCGGTCGCCTGGTAGCAGCAAGCCCCGTGCCGAGCTGTCAGGGTGAACCCACCCGATTACCGGGGCCACCATCTCCTTGCCGACCAGGAACACCGTCATCAACAGCACGGCCGCGAACAGCAGGTTGAAGATCACGCCCGCCGAGACCACGATCATCCGGTGCCCGACGGGCCGGCTGGGAAACGCCCGCGGGTCGTCGCTGAGCGACACTTCGCCGGTTTTCTCATTGATGATGACGTCGTCCTGCCCCAGCATCTTCACGTAGCCGCCGATCGGCAGCGCCTTGAAGCAGTAGTCGGTTTCGCCGTAGCCCTTCCGTTCAAGCTCCTCCGACCTGTAATCCGGCCGGTTGCCGAACGTGAACCCCTCGCCCCGGCGGAAGCCGAACAGCCGCGTGCCAAAGCCGATTGAAAAGCGATCGACCCGCACGCCAACCCATTTGGCCGCCAGAAAGTGCCCCAGCTCATGCACGAAAATGATGATCGAGAAGCCGATCAGCACCTTGATGAACAGATAGATGTTATAAAGCCACCCGGGGATCGCGCCCGCGGCCAGCGGCACGCCGATATCGCTCAATGAGGACAGCATGCGTTAACCTCTTGCCGCGCCCACGCGTCACACTCCAGCAACTCTTCGAGCGTGGGCCGCTCAATCCACTCGTGCCGCCGGAAAACCTCCTCGGCCAGCTCGGCAATCTCCCCGAAGCGAATCTCACCGTTTCGAAAGCGCTCGACGGCGGCCTCATTGGCGGCGTTGAGTGCCGCGCCGCTGCTGCCGCCGCGCCGCGCCGCCTCATAACCCAGTCGCAGCGCCGGAAACCGCGTAAAGTCTGGCGACTCGAAGTGCAGCGCCCCGACCGCGCTCCAGCACAACGGCTCGGCCAGGCCCGAAACCCGCCGCGGGAACGTCATAGCATATTGGATCGGCGTCTTCATGTCAGGCGGCCCGAGCTGCGCAATTACCGATCCGTCACAGAACTCGACCATCGCATGCACGATCGACTCGGGATGCACCAGCACCTCGACCTGGTCCGGCGTGAACCCGAATAGATAAGTGGCTTCGATCACCTCGAGCGCTTTGTTCATCATCGTGGCGCTGTCGATCGTGATCTTCGGCCCCATTTCCCAGGTCGGGTGCCGCAGGGCTTCTTCGAGCGTGGCCTGCTCTATTCGTTCACGGCTCCAAGTGCGAAACGGCCCGCCGGACGCCGTCAGGTAAACCCTGCGGACCTCTTCGCGCCGCCCACTTTGCAGGGCGTGGAGTACTGCCGAATGTTCGCTGTCGACCGGAATCATTCGGCCGCCGCGCGCGCGGGCCAACGGCATGATGAGGGAGCCCGCGACCACCAGCGACTCTTTGTTTGCGAGGCCAACGTCCATGCCGCGCTCAACGGCGGCCAGGGTGGCGGGCAACCCGGCGACCCCCACGATCGCCGACAGGACAAAGTCGGCCTTGTTTTCGCGGACCAGATCGGTGACGCCTTCCGCGCCCGCCAGCACTTTGGTCCCTCCCGGGCAGCGTCGCCGCAGCTCGCTGTAACCGCTTTCGGTCCCGATCGCAACGTTGGAAACACCGAACCGAGCAGCTTGCTCGGCCAGCAGCCGCCAGTTGTTCCCCGCCGCCAGCCCGACGATTTCCGCGTCATCTCCGAGGGCGGCAATAACGTCGAGCGCGGCCTGTCCGATCGAGCCGGTCGATCCAAGGACGATCAGTCGCCTTCGCATAAGTGCACACTATATATTCGTGCAGCCCGCCTGTGTATTTTGCGCCACGCAGATCCCGCCAAGACGCCCTGTGACGCCGTAAAAGGGCTCGTCGCCGGCGGCGGACGCGCCGGCGCGCCGCGCGATCGTCGGCGGCCGAAACGGCAATCCGCACCGTGGTGATCTACGCCGCTTCGTCCGCACTCTTGCTGTCACCCTCTCTTTTCTGCGTCTCAGACTGCGGCGTCTGGAGACGAAACTCGGGCACCACTTGTCTGAGCCGCTGGCGTGTCTCTTCGCGATCGAGCATATCCGCGTCGCCGAGCAACCCGTCTAGGGCTTGAAGGAGACTCTCCCAATCTTCCGAGCGCTTCTGCCAGATTCCGATTTTGGGATGCGCCGTGCGCGAAACGTCTTCGCCTTCGATTGCCAGTTCCTCGTACAGTTTCTCGCCCGGACGCACGCCGACGAATCTGATCTGGATGTCCTCCCCCGGGCGAAAGCCAGACAGCGTGATCAGGTCGTGGGCCAGGTCGACGATCCTGACCGGCTCGCCCATATCGAGCACGAAGATCTCGCCGCCGTGCCCCATCGATGCGGCCTGCAAGACGAGCTGCGAAGCCTCGGGGATCGTCATGAAGAAACGCACCATCTCGGGATGCGTAACCGTGACCGGTCCGCCCCCGGCAATCTGCTCCTTGAAAATCGGGATGACGCTCCCACTGCTGCCGAGCACGTTCCCGAACCGCACCGTGACAAACTGCGTGGCGACACGCTCGTTGAGGGCCTGGATATACATTTCGGCGATGCGTTTGGAACCGCCCATGATGCTGGTCGGGTTGACGGCCTTGTCGGACGAGATCATGACGAACTTTTCGCAGCCGTTCCGCGACGCCGCGTCCGCCACGACCCGGGTGCCCAGGATATTGTTCTTGAGTGCTTCGCCGGGGTTCAGCTCCATCATGGGCACATGCTTGTGGGCGGCCGCGTGAAAGACCGCGGTCGGACGTTGCGGCTCGAAGATCCGCTCGATGCGGCCGGCGTCCCCGATATCCGCGATGTAGGGCGCCACGTCAATATCCGGGAAATGGGCCCGCAGCTCGCGGTCAATGTCGAAAAGGTTCTGCTCGGCCTGCTCGACCAGCAGCAGTCGTTTCGGACGAAAACGCGCCACCTGTCGGCACATCTCCGACCCGATCGACCCGCCCGCCCCGGTCACCATCACCACCCGCCCGCCGAGGAACTTGGCGATCTCGTCGGTGTCCAGCTCGACCGGCGCACGGCCCAGCAGGTCATTGATATCCACGTAGCGAATCTGCTGGAAGTCCGCGCCGCCCGTGATCAGATCTGCCATCGCCGGCAACGTCTTGAACCGCAGGTTGGTGCCGCGGCAGAGCTCCACCACGCGGCGAATCTGCGCCCGCGTCGCGGACGGCATCGCGATCAGAATCTCGTCTACCGCGTGCTCGGCACAGATTTCCCTGATCTCGTCGATCCCCCCCAACACGTCGATCCCGTGGATCTGTGCCCCCCACTTGGTGCGGTCGTCGTCCAGGAACCCAACTATACGGTACTGCAATACCGGCTGCCGCATAATCTCGCGTGCGACGTTCTCCCCGGCGTTGCCCGCCCCGAAAATCAGGACCTTCGGCGTGGACCCCTCTTGCAGCGGCTGAACTTCCTCGTGGTAGAGCCGAAACAGGAACCGTGCTCCGCAGACCAGACCGATCGTTCCCGCAAAATCGAGCACCAGCACCGAATCCGGAAAACTCTTTACGCCGAACGGGGCGTAGGTAAACTCCTCAAAGCCCACCAGGCGGACGAGGAACTGCAGGTTTTGCACACCGTAAACGACCACGAAGATCCAGACAAAGCTGATGAACGACCCCTTGGCAACCTGCGCAACGTCCCGCATGCTCACGTAACGCCAGGAACTGCGATACAGCCCCAAGAGCGCAAAGACCAGCAGCTTGATCCCCACCACCACCGGCAGCAGCGGCAGGAAAAAAACCAGAAACCATCTCTCGATCTCGATGAGGAGTGTCTTGTACACCAGCCCGAACGCGACCAGCCAGCTGAACGCAAAGAGGACCAGGTGGGCCAGCTTCGAAACCAGCAGGCGGTGGCTGCGCCCCCAGCCCGTCCATCTGCCCTCAAATACCGATTCGATGTTATCGCTCATGACGGTGTATTCGTCCGATCACGCTGCATTCGCAGGCTGCCTTGCCACCCCTCGACCGCATCCCCCCGGTGCGTTCTCTGGGCTACCGAGAAGTGGGCGACGCTACTTCATCGCAGCCGCGAGAGCGTGACGGACCGCGATAGCCTCCGCACCGACCTGAGCCCGCTGATCCGCCGCCATCAGCCGGTCGAGCGCATACCTAACCCGTGTCGGATCATTCAGGACCCACGCACAGTAAGCCTGCAACACGTAGGCACCCGGATGTCCCGGGTTCTCGTCGCCGATACGCAGGTGTTTTCGCATCTGCTGCTCGAGCAGCTCCGAGCGCCACGCTTGTTTTTCCTCGAGCCACTCTGCATCGCCGTAGTATGAGGCGACATCAGGCCTCTCGATGAAAATGGAAGGATGCCGCCGGACCGTGTCAGCCAGGCGGCGCACCCCGACCCGGATCTGATCCCTCTCCAACGCCGTGTGAACCAGCAACAGGCAGGGAATGTAAGCCTCGAGATCCAGGTCGCGGACCGCTGTCAACGCCTGCTGCGCCTCCCACAGCGCATCGCCACCATCCTGCGCTCGATCCCTCATCGCGTGCTTGAACGCGCTCAGCGCCCACGAACTATACTCGCGAAGAAACTGCTCGTTCTCCTGTTCGAGCAGGCCAACGAGGCCGTCGACGGGGACCGGCGTCTCGGATCTGCTCTCCACTGCCATCGGCTTCAACCCGAAAAACTCGTGCAGCGCCGTGCCCTCAGGCTCCGGCACGTAGTAAGGCCGGTCGGGCAACTTGATCTGATAGGGCCCCAGGCCCGTCAGCGGCACCGAAGGCCTTTGTGACGCCCACAAGCCGGAAACGCGCGCCAGCTCCGCGGGCGTCGCACCACGCATCCCGGCCAGGCTCGGTAAGCGTGCCGGCCGGGCGTTGTAGCCGACCTGGGCGAAGGCAAACGCCGCCGGCATCGGGGCCGGCGCCAGGCCGCCGATCCGCCCGACCGCGCCGAAGTAGGTGGGCCGCTGGAGACCAAGACCGCCGACCCTTGGGCCGGTACCACCAGGAACCTTGGCTACGTCCTCGTAGCGCGTGTATATCCCCCCCGTCTGGCCAACCCGGGTGGAGGGGGCCCACTCTGAGGGACGGTTAATGCGCGCCCGCTCCCATTGCCCCTGCGCGGCCGTCGCGACAAGCCCGACGGAGCAGAACGCAAGAACGGCAGTGGCTGTCAGAGGTCGCCTCACAAAGAAACTCCTGTCCGCGAAAACGGCTCCCACAGGAATCATATACCATCGGCACAAGCAGAAGCAAATCGTTGCCCCTGGTCGTAACTGTTGCGAGGACAATAACCTGTCGCGACCCGGATTCTGATTGACCTGCGCCCTCGCCGCTGCTAGTGTAGGTGTACAAGAGCTACGCTGTAAAGTCGTGCAGGGCTGTGTTGGGCGACCGCACTTCCACTGGTACTGTTTTTTTCTCGGCCACAAGTGAGTATGACCATGATCCACCTACGCTATGCACTCCTCGTATCTCTCGGGTTTCTGGTGGGCTGTATGCTCAGCCCGACACAACTCGTACAGTTCGTTGCGGAGGGACTCGGCAGCGGCGACCAATCGGTCGCGGGCCTCGCCCCCGATTCAATATCGGACCCCAATGACCCGGCACTGGATTCGCCCGCCGCCACCCAAGCCCCCATCCGGGTCCGGCTATCCAACCCCACTGAGCGCGACGCCGACTGCCACGTCCGCATGGAATTGATTGGCCAAGAGGTGCATTTCTCGGTTCGGCGGATTCTGGCGGCGACACACTCGCTCGTGATCGGTCCCGACCAGGCGGATATCGTGCGAATTGAGGTAACGTTCCTCGGCGAGCCGCCGGCCGCGATGGAGCCGCAAGTTTTGCGCATCGGGCTCGACTTCGCCGCCGGTGATACCATCGAATTCGTCCTCGCGCTGCCGCCGGAAGAGGGCGGTGAGGAAGAGCCCCAACCCCCGGTGCCCCCGACTATCGCCATCGAGGGGTTGGACGAGGACGTCCGCGTGAACCCCGGCGACGTGGTCGCCTTTGACATCGTTACGCAGAACGCCTCCGAGACCGCCCGCATCGCCGCCTTTGCCGACCCCGACGACGACCCCGAGAATGGCAACGAGGTTTCGATTCTTGATGACGCCTCGGCGGCCGATCGCACGAACGTCACATGGGACACAACCGATGCCCCGCCCGGGACCTACGGGGTTTACGCGGAATTGCAGGACGACGACGAATTGGTCCGTTTTGGGCCCGCGCCGGGCCGCGTGATCATCGCTGCCCCACCGACGCTCGGCGCCTGCTGCTATCCGGACGGAACGTGTGAGGTGTTAACGGCCGACGAGTGCTCCGCCACCGATGGCGAATACCAGGGCGACTTCACCACCTGCGACCCGAACCCTTGCCCGCCGCCAGAAGGCGCCTGCTGCCTACAGGACGGCACCTGTCAGGAGTTCACCGCTGAGGAGTGCGTGGTAGCAGGTGGCGAGTATCAGGGTGACTTCGTGGGACCTGTGAAATCGTCCTCCAAGCGCAATGCCTCGAGGGCGAATGGCTCGGCCCGGACACCACCTGCGACATGTGCCCGTGCGTCGTGATCTGCCCGGTGGACGCATTCATCGAGGACGAGCCGTGCGGCGAAGACACCAACGGTGGCTGCGACATGGCCGACCCGCAATTCGAGCCGATCACTTGCGGGGAGACCATCTGCGGGACGATTTGGGCCGAGGGCGAGGTACGCGACGAAGACTGGTTCGAGGTCACGGTTGCCGAGGACACGGAACTCACCTTTACGGTCGAGGCCGAGTTCGACGGGCTCGGCGTAATCATCGGCTTCCGGGAGCAGTTCGAGCCCGGTGTCCCGGGTTGCGACAATCTCACCGGCCAGCTTTTGCCGTCCGCCATCGGGGCCGAGTGCGATGTTATCAGTGTCACGCAGTGCGTCCCGCCCGGCACGTACTATCTGTTCGTCAGCGCGCTTGACCTCTTCGGCCTCCCGTGCGACGGCAACAACGACTACGTGGCTAACTTGACCTGCGCGCCCTGCGTGATCCCGCGCGGGGCCTGCTGCTTAGGCGACGACATCTGTGACCTGTTGACGGTCGACCAGTGCGCTGCCGTGGGCGGCGACTACCAGGGCGACGGCACGGTGTGCGAGCCGAATCCCTGCCGGGATCCGGGCGACAATTGCGATAACCCCTTAACGGTGGTCGTGCCGTTAGACCTGCCCTATTCCGACACGAACACCACCTGCGGCCGAGGCAACGACTACACCGGTACCTGCAGCCCATATGACGAGGGTGAGGACATCATCTGCGAACTGATCGTCACCGCGACCACCAGCATCCAGATCACGGTCGATCCGAAGGGCGTGGGCGACACCGGCGTAGCGCTAGCCGAAGATTGTCCGCCGGCTCAATGCATTGCGGTCGCCAGCGATCCCATTGGCAAGCCGTACAGCACTGATTGTCACGTCTTGGCCCCGGGCACATACTACATCATGGTGGACACGGCGGCGGCGGGATGCATCCCCAGCTTTGCTCTGACGATCATGGAGTGCGACTAGCCGAGGGGCACCCCCAGGGCGAGCGACGAAGACGGCGACCGCGACGTGGATCTGACCGACCTGGCGGCGTTGCTCGCCGTCTACGGGACGACGTGCGGGTAGGCGGGCGCGGGGATTCGGCGGCGGCACAAGCCTGGGCCGCCTCAGGCCCGGAGACTGCACTGGGCCGGACGGGTACCGGAAACGGAGGTTTCGAGATGACAAGAGCCGTTTGTTTGCTGTGTGTGATCGGGCTGGCGAGTGTGGCCGGGGCCGAACTGTTCGTCGGCCTGGAAGGCTCCACCCTCGCCACCAAGTCAACCGACCTGAGCGGCTTCCCCGACGTGACCTGGGACGACCACTTCGCGTTTGACGTGTCCGGCGCGGCGGCCGCCCCGGACGGCACGTTGTACCTGTGCAACGGGGCGTTTACCACCAGGCTGTACCGGTCGACGGACTTCGGCACACCTGTGCTTCTTGCAACGCTTTCAGAGGACATTCACGGCATGGCCTTCGGCCGCGGCAACCTCTACGGGTACTCCAACTACGCCAGCCCGAAGGGCATCTACCAGATCGACACGACCACCGGCGCCTGCACGCTCGTGCTCGACGTGTATACCGGGACCGGCTTTCGCTTTTTCGCGCTCGACTACAACCCGGCCGACGATCTGTTCTACGGCTACACCGAGTACGGCGACTCCGGGCTGTACTCGGTCAACATTGACACCGGGGTGATGACGAAGATCGCGGACACCATTCCGGCCAGCAACGGCCAGGGTCGCGGGTTGGCCGTCGGCAACAACACGGTCTATCTGACCGCGACCCGTGGTGACGACGGCATCCCCTACTTTGCCTACGACCTCTCGCAGGGGCCGAACGGGACCTGGGTGCCGTTCACCCAGCCGTACCCGAATTACCATTCCACCGGGGGGGCGGCGTGGATTCCCGTAGCCTGTCCCGGCGACCTCGACGGCGACAGCGACGTGGACTTGGCCGACCTGGCCCAACTGCTGTCAAACTACGGCATGGCCAGCGGTGCGGAGTACGAAGACGGCGACCTCGATCTCGACGGCGACGTGGACCTGGCCGACCTCGCGGCACTGCTGAGTGTCTACGGCACGACGTGCGAGTAACGATGCGGCGACCCGTTAGCCGAGGTGGCCGGCCCTGGAGGTCCTTGATCGCACGCGTGCGAACGGGGACCTGCTTCTGCCCGGGCCGGGAGGGCCCGCCCGACTGGAAAGCCAGTCCCGCGACCCGCCGATCGATCCCAGAGCGACGGACTCAGCGACCGGGTGGCTGCTCCGGCAGTGGATACTGCAGGACGACCACGGTGGGTGACGGCGGGTACCGCATCCGGACCCGGAAGCCATGAAAGTCAGACGCATTCCAGCCAACACGATCGAACACGGTCTGCACGATCCGGGCGTAG
>JBHHZX010000066.1:0-13285 GCA_046758265.1 Phycisphaerae bacterium | reverse complement strand
CCGTCGGGCCGGACGACGACGGCGACGGCATCATGGACGGCTGCCTCTGCCCCGGCGACCTCGACGGTGATTTCGACGTCGATCTGACCGACCTGGCGCAACTGCTCGCACACTATGGCATGACCAGCGGCGCGACCTACGAAGACGGCGACCTCGACGGCGACGGTGACGTGGACCTGACCGACTTGGCGGACTTGCTGGGGAACTACGGTACAATCTGTCCGTAGACCGCAGCGTGGGAATGCTCGGCGGTGTCGGCCCTGCCGGACGGTTGGGCGCTACGACCCGGCGATTTGGCGGGCGCGGGCAAAGATCGCGTCAAGCATCGGTTCTGTGAGCCTTTTGGTGAAAGTGTTCTGCTGACTGGGGTGGTAGGAGGCCAGCAGGACGCGGCCGTCGGCGAGCGTGAACTCCGCGCCGTGGCGGAACTTTCCCGGCCTCACACCCAGCGTGCGGCTCACGAGCGTCCAAGCCAGTCCCCCCAACGCTAGAAGCACCTGCCACGGCACGCGCTCCAGCGTCTCGCGCAGGTAGTCCGCACAGTTGCCGATTTCCTCCGCGCTGGGCTTATTGCCGGGCGGCGCACAACGGCACAGCGCGGTGATCAGGCAGCCACTGAGTTCGAGGCCGTCACTAACATGGGTTGATGACGCCTGATTGGCATAACCGGCTTTGTGCAGGGCACGATAAAGCCAGTCGCCGCTGCGATCGCCGGTGAAGATGCGACCGGTCCGGTTGGCCCCGTGTGCCGCCGGAGCCAGCCCGACAATCAAGAGTTTGGCGCTCGGGTCTCCAAAGTTGGGCACCGGCCGGCCCCAGTACGTCTGGTCACGGAATGCGGCGCGTTTGGTCTGTGCCACCTTTCGGCAGTGCGCGCGCAGCCGCGGGCATCTCGCACACGCTATGACGCGCCTGTTCTGCCGTTGGAGCCAAGCTGCTCTTGCCGGCGGGATGTGGAGAACCGGCGGGTTCGGCATGGTTCAAATGCCTCGGGTACAGTGGCAACCGCGGCACGCGATGCCAGGTGGCATGGGCCTTTCCAGCACAGCGTACGCGGCCGCATTTCAGCGCTTTCCTCCACGGCTGACGAAGGGGCATCCGGCCGTGAAAAACCGTAACGGCAGGTCTTTGGCCGACGTGACGCCGATGCGGGTTGCCGTCGCGATCTCGACCGGTTCCGGTGCTGGGGCCAGCGTGTCGATCCACAGTCGCTCGGCGCGGGTCAGGTCCCAGCCGTTGAGCGTCCGGTCGATCGCGAAGGCCTCGCAAAGGCGGGCCGGGCCGCGGGCCAGGTTCAAGGGGGCGGTCGTACGCCGTCGGTCCTGCATGAGTTCCAACCCTTCCAGCGGTTCGACCGCCCGGATCAGCACCGCACTGGGCACGCCGGCCGGCTCGGTCACGACGTTGAGACAAAAGCGCGCGTGAATCGCATAGACATAGGCATGCCCCGGCGGTCCGAACATCGCCGCATTCCGTTGCGTCCGGCCGCGGTAAGCGTGGTTGGCCGGGTCGTCGCGGGCCAGATAGGCCTCGACTTCCGCGATTCTGCCCGCGGTCAGATTTCCGGCGGTCGCCCGGACGAGCCGCTTGCCCAACAGGTCGCGCGCGACCTGCACGACGTCGCGTTCGTAAAAGCTGCGTGTTAGGGGGTCATGCGCGATGGCCGGAGCTCCTCAGGTCTGGTGGCCTGAAGCTGGTTTCACTTCGCTGGCTCTGCTGCCTGTCGGCGACTGCCTGTGCCGAGCCAGCGGCGCTGCTGCCAGGGCCGCCAGCGCGTACGCCGCTGCCGCGAGGATCACGACCGTGCGGTACCCGGCGGTCATCGCCACGGCGATTGCGGCCGAGGTCGCGATCACCGACGCGACGCCGTTGACACCCCACGCCCAGGGGACCAGCCGCGGCGAGTGCCCATTCAGCACGGTAAGGCCGGCGGGCATGGGGATACCCATGAAATAGGTTGCCGGAAGCGTCGCGAACAATAGCGGCAAGAGCCCAGTGAGCCCGGCGCCGGGCGCATGCCAGCCCACCAGCCGCACGACGCCGGCCGCGACGGCGACGATCGCCGGCGCGAGCCAGGTCTTGTCGCGGACGATGCGTCGTCCGGTCAGACTACCGATCCCGCTGCCGACCAGAACGCCGCCGATGACGACCGCGCTGGCGATGACCGGGTCGCCGAGCCAGCGAATCGCCCGGCTGATCAACGCCATTTCGATCCCCATAAAGCCCAGGCCGATGCCGCCGAAGTACACGATCGTCCAGAGTACCGTGCCGCGCGGGTCCGATGCTTCATACGAAAATCTCCGAGGGCGGGGCGTCGATTCGAACCCCGAGCGCGAACGCGGGGCCCTCTGACCCCTCCCGTGCGCTCCGGGCTGTAGTTTCCATCGCCTGAGCTCGACGACGCTCAGCGGCACAAGAATCAGCACAATCGCCGCGCCGGCGGCGATGAGCAGCGAGGTGTACAGGAACAGCCGTCCCAGCTCGGCCCGCGTCAGCCACAAGTCGCCGTAGAACTGCTTCAACGCCGTGACACCTTCCGGCTTGTAGAAGTCCCAGAAGAAGGGGCTGTCGTCGTGCGGCGGCCGCACATTGAGCAACCACGATTCGTAGAATTGCGCGCGACGTGGCGAGAGGATTTCGCAGGCCGCGTGGTGCAGCCAATCGACCGGCGTGCCCGGTGGGCCTTGCATCGCGTCCGGCTGGTTGACCTCTTGGATCGGTAACCCGTCGTACCAGACCGGCGTGAGGTTGAATTCGCGGATCGCCGTTCGCAGCGTTTGGCGGCGCGCGTCGCTGAGCGGCGATCTTGTCGCCAGGGTGCACACGCCAAGATAGTCGCGGATCTGGATGATGTGCCGCGAGGCGTCTGCGACGCCAACCGATTCCAGCGCTTCGGCCAGCGTGGCGAAGATGCGGATGTTTTCGCGGCCGGGCTGCTGGATGCCGCGCGATATCGCCACTGCCCCATCATCGCTCAGGGCGCGCAGGCAATCGGCGAAGCCTTCGACGGTGGCGAGATGATCCTCCGCGAGACCCCGCATGCCGGCGCTGCCGACGCCGAGACCTTCGAGCGAGGAGATCTGGATCAGGTCGTACTGCGGACGGTCGCGTGACGCCAGGAAGGTGCGCGGGTCTTCGGTCCGGACGTCTCCTTCCGCGTAGGGGAGCGCTGAGCCGGACCATGCCCTGACCACCGAGACGATGGCTGCATTCGGCTGGACGATATCGATCCGCGCCGCATCTTGCCGCCGGGCGAGCCACACATTGGCTCCGCCGGCCTCGCCGATCAGCAGGACAGCGGGCCGTGGCCCAACCAGGCGATACGGAAGCGCCATCAGCGTGCGGTCCATGACGGTCGCTTCTGCGACGTGGTCGATCCGCAACACCGAGCCTGCCGGGTCGCCGTTGACGATCAGGCTGTACATGGGCGGTGGCGGCGCGCTCAACGCCAGGAATGGCAGGTCGTGAAACAGCTCGCTTTCGTATAACTCGACGTAACCATGCGGGTCGGGTCGGGCGGCGACGCGCCGGGCCGAGCCCTGCGCCACCAGCTGTTGCAGCCGAGCCGCTTCCTTGTGCTTGTCATAGACGGGCCGCAGCGGCCAAGCTGCGTCGGCAGCCAGCGCGAAACCCGCCAGCAGCGTGACCTTTGCTACTGCCAAGAAGCGGTGAAAGCGGGCTCGCGGAAACCGGACAGGCCGCAGAAGAACTGTAGCTGCGACCGCCAGAACGAACGAGGGCCACAGCGTGTACTCGAGCGCCAGCCGCGAGACCACCAGCACCGCACCCGCTGCTCCGAGGCCGCTGCCGAACAGATTGGCGGCGTAGACGCGACCGACATGCGGTCCGGCCGTCATCAGAGCGGCCCCCAGGAGCGTCGCGCCGATGAGAAATGGCAGGAGCGCCGTCACCCAGTACAGCGACCACCAACCGACCTGGTTCCACAAATCATCCGGTATGAAGCGCGCGGTCACGGGCAGCAGCGTCGCCAACCGCGGCATCACCAGCAGCGCCGCTGCCAAAGCGAACGCGCACCTCAACATCGTCCTTCCCGGCCGCGCGCGCACACGGCGCTCAATGAGCGCCAGAAACGTGCCGCTGGCGCCGAAACCCAGCAGGGCTGCACTAATCACCAGATAGCCGAAGTGATGCCAGCTCTCGATCAGCAGCCGCCGCATCAGCACGATTTCGTACGCGATCAGCGCCGCGCTGATCAGCGCGACGGCGACAAGCGTGGCGAAAGGGAGGCGTAGATTCTCGTGCGGATTCGCGGCGGGCCGCCTCATGGCTTTTGGATCTTGCCCGTCATGGGAACGAAGCGTACCGGCAGAACGTTGCGACTCTTACGCCTGCCGCCTGTCTGCTTGGTCAGGACGAGCAGCCGTTGCGTCTCGTACACGCCGCCGATCGGAATTACCATCCGCCCGCCCTCCTTGAGTTGCTCCCACAGCGGTGGCGGGACGTGTCCGGCCGCGCAGGTGACGATGACGCCGTCGAAGGGGGCGTGCTCCTTCCAGCCGTCGTACCCGTCGCCGAGCCGGGTCTGGACCGTCTTGTATCCGAGCTTGTCGAACCGCTCCGTGGCTTGCTTGTAGAGCGGCTCGAGGATCTCGATTGAGTGAACATGCGGCGTGAGCTCGTTGAGCACGGCGGCCTGGTAGCCCGAGCCCGTGCCGATCTCCAGCACCCTCTGGCCCTCTTTGACGTCCAACAGTGCGGTCATCAGCGCGACGATGTACGGCTGTGAGATCGTCTGGCCGTAGCCGATGGGCAACGGCGTGTCGTCGTAAGCACTGTCGCGGCGGCGCTCGGGGACGAATTCGTGCCGAGGGACGGACCGCATCGCGGCCAGCACGCGCTGGTCTTTGACGGCGTCGTGGAACAGACTGCCGCGGCCAATTTGTGAGTCCACCATGCGGTCGCGCTCGCGCTGCCGATGGTCGGTGCGCGGGCGGGGCCACTGCAAACGGCCGTCTTTGTCGCGAGTCACGAAGGGCGACTCTTCCGCCGGCCGCGTGGTCGGTTGGTCCGGAACAGTCTGAGCCTGCGCGCCGCGTGGGCCGCTTTGCGGGCTCGAAGGGTGGCCTTCCTCATCTTGCAGCTTCGCGAGCATGAGCGGCAAGACTAGCAACGCCAGCCCGATGACAAGGACGCCAACCAGCGCGGGTTGCCACGGTACACCGCCCGATCGCAGCGAGAATTGAGCGTCGGAACAAGCTTCGGTGGGCAGGTCGGAAGAGTACGCAGGCAGGGAGCGCTCGAGCGCGGTTACCATCGCAGCACCTCCGGACGGACGCGACATTCTTATTGTACTTTGCGAGCGGCCGATGCGGCACTCGTCGCCCCACATTTCTCACGTGAGCACGTCGGATCTTGTCGACCGGCGCTGAATAGTCCGGTTGCCGGCACGAATACAAGAGTGTAAACAGGGTCGGGACTTATAATGGCCCCGCTCCGCGGCGCCCGTTACGGGTAGTAAGAGGGGACGCGTGCCGACACACGCCGCGGCACCGGGATCTTGGCAACTTGAGGGCATCGCCTTGTCGGGGTCGCTTACCGCCGCAACGCGAAGAACCGTGGGCCTCCGGGACGTTCCCCTGGTGCTGCTGAGACCGGGCCGGTTCTTCGCGCGGGTCGAGGATGTGGTCGCCTGGCGGTGGCCTTTATTGGTTTTTCTCACCGCCGGTACGCTCATCGGGTACGCCACGGTGCAGACGGGGCTCATCGACCGGGAGGTCGACCGTCGGGTTGGTGAGCGCATCGCCCGGATCGACAGTGAGCAGCACGACGTGGTGGAACTCTCCGCCCTGCGCGACCTGTACGAAAAGGAGCGAAAGCGGGGGGAGTTCGAGAAACTGTTGACACGGATCCGGGTTGTCGTGGCCGAGCCGGCCAAGGCCCTCGCTTGGGTCCTGCTGATTGCGGCTGTGTTGTACGGGGTGGTGGCCCTGACCGGCCGGAAACCCGAATGGCACACCCTACTGACCATCTGCGTCTTCGCCGCTTTCATCGATGTGCTGCGCCTGCTGATGACGCTGGGATTGATGCTGCGCTACGGCACCTTGCAGGTGGACACGTCGCTGGCGTTGCTGAGCCGGTTCTTGGCGGCGGCTGATGGAGTGGACCCAATGACCGTGGCGGCTCTGTCGGGCCTGCTGTCCGCCCTGGACCCGTTTCGCGTCTGGTTCTGGTTGGTGGTGATCGTGGGGCTCTCCACCACCGACCAGCTTCGCGGATGGCGAGCGTGGGTAGCTTGTTCGCTGTGTTGGCTCGTTGCCGCCGCCGCGCGCTGCGCGGTGGCGGTGGCGGCGGTCCGCAGCCTGGCGGGCGCCGCCGCTACGAAGGGATAGGCGCCGATTCACGGCTTTGGCGCAGGTTTGCGACCTGCGCTTCACCGGTTGGAAACCGGGGCCGCCGGAGTACAGTCGATAAAAGCGCCCCAAGAGGCGGATCGGAGTAGACGATGAAGACCGTCGTTGGAATCGTGGTTCTCGCAGTTGCCGTGACCGGGATCTACCTGCTCAACGACCTCACGCGCACCGAAGACGGCAAGAGCCTGCTGCACGTGGCGCGCGAGCTGGAACTCGAGGTTGAGACCGCGCGCCCCGAGCAGCGCACCATCGTCCGCACCGTGCAGGCCCCGGGCGAGGTCGAGGCTTTCGCCGAGGTCGACATCAGCTCCGAGCTCGTGGCCAAGATTGTCGAATTGCCGGTCGAAGAAGGCGATTGGGTGCAAGAGGGTGAACTGCTCTGTCGGCTCGACGATGCGGACTTCCGGGCCCGCGTCCTGTCCGGCGAGGCCAACGTAGCCAAGCTTAAAGCCCTGATCCTTCAAGCCGAGGCGGATCTGGCCAAGGCCGAGCGCGACTACGCCCGCCAGAAAGAATTCATCGAGTCCAGGATCACATCAACGGTCGAAGTGGAAAACTATCGTACGATCTTGATTGGGGCGCAGGCGAACCTGGAGATGCGCAAGCAGGAACTGGTCGCGACCGAGGCCGCCCTGGAATCGGCCCGGGAAGACCTGGAGAAGACGGTTATCAGAGCCCCCATTAGCGGGGTGGTCTCCCAGCTCTTTGCCGAACAGGGCGAGGTTGTCATCACCGGGACGATGAACAACCCCGGCACGCGGATCATGGTCGTTTCTGACCTGTCGAAGATGCAGGTCCGCTGCCGGGTGGACGAAGCGGATGCCCCACTGGTCGCTCCCGGGCAGACCGCCCGCATCTATCTGCAATCGGATACCCGCCGCAGCATTTCAGGCAGCGTGCTGCGGGTGGGCACCAAAGGTACCAAGCCCTTCGGGCGCGACGTCGTTACTTTCGAAACACTCGTGCTCATCAACGACGACGATGCCCGCGTCAAGCCCGGCATGACGGCCAATCTTGAGATCGAGGTGGCCCGGAAAGAAGACGCGCTGACGATCCCGGTGCAGGCGGTCGTGTACCGCAAGCGTCGGGACCTGCCGGAAGAGTTACTCAAGGCACACGACAAACGCCAGGCAGAACTGGACCCCGCCGCCCGCCAGCATCTGGCAGAGTACGTCAGGCTCGTCTTCTGCGTCGAGGACGGCAAGGCCTATCCGCGCCTGGTGGAGATGGGCATCAACGACGCCACCAGCGTGGAAATCACTGAGGGCATTACGTGCGCTGACACGGTGGTGACCGGTCCCTACCGCAGTCTCGATCAGCTTAAGCACGGGTCGCCGGTCAAGCTGACCGAGAAACCCGCCGAGAGCGAGGACGATGCAGCGGCCGGCACCCCCGCAGCTCGATCGGATGACGCTGCCCCCGAAGACGAGGGCGCCGCGGAGGATGGCGAAACGGCCCGCGCTGCGTCCGGTACCGGCGAATCGCACGAGCAGGGTAGTGCGGACGTCTCGCCCGCGGATCAGGACTGATGATGATCCCCGCCACACTTGACACGGCGCAGCCGCTGATCGAGCTGATCGATCTGCACAAGACCTATCGGGTCGGCACCGAGCTGGTGCACGCGCTGCGGGGCACAACGCTGACGATTCGAGAAAACGAGTACGTGGCGATCAGGGGTGCGTCGGGTTCCGGCAAGAGCACAATGCTCAACATCCTGGGTTGCCTGGACGTGCCCACCCGGGGCATCTACCGTCTCCGCGGCCAGGACGTTTCCAAGCTGTCACAGACAAAGCTTGCGCGAATCCGTGGCCGGCAGATTGGCTTCGTCTTCCAGTCCTTTGAGCTTCTCTCCCGCACCACGGCGCTGAAGAACGTGGAGCTTCCCCTCGGCTATAGCCGCGCCCGTCATCGCCGGCGACGCGCCAGCGAAGCGCTGCGGCGTGTCAACCTGCTCGAACGGGCCCATCACCGCCCCAATCAACTGTCGGGCGGAGAAAAGCAGCGGGTCGCCATCGCCCGCGCGCTCGGCCAACAGCCTGACATCATTCTCGCCGACGAGCCGACCGGCAACCTCGACAGTGCCACCGGCGAGGAGATCATGGCCATCTTTGATAGCCTGCACGCGGAGGGTCAAACCATCATCGTCGTCACCCATGAGGACCACATCGCCCGGCATTGTCGGCGGATCATTAAACTCAGAGACGGGCAGATCATGTCGGACACTGGTGATGGCCGCGCTGATCTGCGCGCCGACGGCGCACAAGCATCCCCAACTCGTGAGGCGGGGGCGAGCTGATGAAGCTGGTGCGAATCCTTGTCAGCGCGCTGCTGTTTGTCCCTGATCGGATCGCCGCGACCGCCGGCAACGTGGCCACCGCACTCGTGCAGATCTGGGCCAACAAGGCCCGCTCGTTTCTCACCGTCTTGGGCATCATCATCGCGGTGACGTCGATCATCACCGTCGTCTCGATGGTGGAGGGCTTCGGTAATTACGTCACCAGCTTCCTGCGCGGGCTGGGGACAAACATGATGGTCGTTTATCCGGAGTGGGTCCGCGGCCCGCGCGGGGAGTTCCTCCGCCGGGCGGAGATGACCATCGAGGACATCCAGGCGGTCGACGCGAACGCCACGGCCGTCCGCCGCACCTCGCCATTGATCTGGACCCGCGCCACGATCGAGTACGGCCGCCAGCAGCTCACCGCCATCGAGATGCGCTGCACGAACCAGGCCTTCCAGGCCATCCGCAACTTCTACGCCGATGCCGGGCGATTCTTCGCAGCCATGGATGTCGAGAGCGGCGCGCCGGTGTGCGTGCTGGGTCGCGAGGTGCTTCGCAAGCTGGAGTGCGATGAGTCCGTGGTGGGCGACTATGTCCATCTCGACGGGCAGCGGTTTCGAGTCGTCGGTCTACTCGAATCCAAGGGCAGCTTCATGGGCGATAATCAGGACGAGATGATCGTCATTCCCTGGACGACCGGCCTGCGGATGTATCCCGAAGTGCGCAACTACCTGGCGTTTTACGTCGAAGCGATGAGCGAGCCGGAAATCCCCGAGGCCGAGGGGCAGCTTGTCCGTATCCTGCGGCAACGCCACGGCCTCAGGCCCGGCGACCGAAACGACTTCGGGATCTTCAAGCAGGACCAGATCCTCCAGGAGTTCAACCGGACGCGCGTCATCGCCACCAGCGTCCTCGCCGGCATTGTGAGCATCTCACTGCTGGTGGGCGGAATCGGCATCATGAATGTCATGCTTGTGTCGGTTACCGAACGCACGCGGGAGGTCGGCCTGCGAAAGAGCGTGGGCGCCCGCCGGCGTGATATCCTCCTGCAATTCCTGACCGAGGCCGTCGTTCTCAGTTCGGTCGGTGGTGTCATCGGCATCACCCTGGGGTACGCAATTTGCCATGTCACCTCGATGCACCCCAGCATGGTGGAGATCAAGGTCCCGCTCTGGTCCGTGGCGCTGGCCCTGGGCTTCAGCGCCGCGGTAGGGATCTTCTTCGGCATCATCCCCGCCTTCAAAGCGGCGATCATCCACCCGATCGACGCCCTGCGACACGAGTGACGCGACCCCCTCGTCCCCTCTGGGCTTCGCGTAGCATCTCACGGGTGTCTTCTGCATTATGGCAGCGAGCGACCCCGGCCGGGGCGCAAGACGACGCTCCGTGGGGTCCGTGCCGTTCCGTTGGAGCGGGAGCGGCGAAGAGTTTAATCCGACGCGATCAAGTGTTCGATCGTGGCGTTGTGGAGCAATGACTTCGTGGCTTGGGCGGCCTCCGCACACACCGATTCGAGTTTCGCCTTCGCGGCGTCGGCCCCGCTGATTTCCTTTCGAACCGTTAGCTCGCCGTCCAGCGGACCATCGATAGCCTCGACGATTTCCAGCAGCGTGGTTTGCCCCGGCGGTCTCCGCAGCGTGAACCCCCCGCCGCGGCCGGTCTCACTGTCAAGCACTCGTGACCGCACGAGTTGCTGGAGGATCTTGCGTAGATACTCCGGTGGAATCCCGCAGGTCTCTGCAATGGCCCCCCCATGAACGGGGCCGGCGTGCTCGTGCTCCGCGATATATATGGTCGCAAACACGGCGTAGGCCGAGGCTTTGCTCAATCGCATCTTGCCTGCTCGCCTGAGACTCCAGGTTGAAGCCTGATCCACCTCATGTCGCTGCCGAAGTCCTCGTCGCTCACGGCTCGGGTGTGCGCAGGGCCTGCCCGGCTCTGAGCAGGATGCCCGGCCGAAGATCGTCCATCACATCCGCATACGCCTCACCCTCGGCCAGGAAGAACACGACGAGAGCTTCCTGCCCGGCCAGTTCCGTCGGCCGTACAACTGCCGTGTAGTGTGAGGCCACTCCGTCGCGATGGAATACAGGTGTCTGCCCGGTTTTTTCTACAGACGGCGCCGCCCGACGCAGTCGCTGCAACAGCATCGGGTCGACGTGCTGGAGCGGGCGAGGCAGGGCCGGGTCTGATACCGCTTCGAGCGCCCGGCGCCCTTCACTGGTGGCGAGCAGCACCCGGCCATCGAGTGCGATGCAAGCCACCGGCAATACGGAGAGAACCCGGTTCGCTGCTTCGGCTTCCCGTGCCGCGCCGAGTTCCTGCTCCAGTCGATGAATCTCACGCAGCAACTTGCGCTGGTCCATCATGTGCCGCACATGAACATCGAGCTCATTCAGGTCGAACGGCTTTTCGAGATATGCGATAGCACCCAGGTCACGGCTCTGCTGCGCGTGCTCCGGCGAGCCGTAACCCGTGACGACGATCAGGGCGGCATCACAGTCTTAGCTTTTCGCGCCGTTGGCGAATTCGAGCCCGTCAAGGTCGTCTGCGAGCTTGATATCGACGATCATCAGATCGGCGCCGAACTCCCGGACGATGTTTTTGGCCTCCTCCGCTCTTCGGGCAACGTGGATGCGCCGCCCTTTGCGCTCTAGGCAGCGTTTGAGGTGATCCCGGTAGCGTTGCTCGTCGTCCAGTACCAGCGCATTCAAGACCTCACGCCACAGAAGCGAGTACCACAAGCTAGGATTGCGGGCCTTCCGCCGGACGCGCGTTCCGGATCACATCCGCCGGAGAGTTGTTGTCGAAGACGGCCGAGTAGCGACCGCCGCAACCGGCACATACCCAGTGGCCCGGCGTTTCGCCCGGTATCGGTTTTCGCAGCGGCAGCGGCAGGCCGCACTCGACGCAGCTTCCGATTCGACCCGTCAGCAAGTTGATCAGATCCCTGATGGTCCAGGGCTTCAGCAGGAACTGCTCGACACTCATGTCTTCGAAATCGGTCGAACCCTCGCTTCCGCTGGTGCCCACGATTCTGACGTCGGGGCGAATGGCCCGGATCTGCCGGACAAAATCGCGCAGGTTTTCGACCGCCAAATCATAGTCGAGGATGACCACGTCGATGTCCGCGTCGCGCCGGAATGTCTGTAGGGCGTTACCGAGCGTATCAGCCGTGTGGCAGATTCCGCCGGCCTGCTCGATCTGAGCGGCGACGATGCGACGAACCATGTCGTCGGCGTCAACGATGAGGGCGCGTCCTTCGAACGGCCACCGTACGGCTCCGGACGATTCGAGATCGAGCAGCATGCGTACGGCCGGATGCTGCCTGCCGTGCCGCTGGCCGTCAGGCACCACGATCAGCAACCGTGCCTCTAGGCCCGCGTATTCCCTGGCGCGCAAGTGCCAGGCCGGCTGCGCCGCGGAACGCGGCGACACGGTGACCCAGCGGCGCGTAGCCGCCGGAATCTGCTTAAACGCGACTGGGTCGAACACCTCGCGGAGATTCTCCCCGTCGCCGCCTGCTACGGCTGAGGCCAGCAGTTCCCGCGCTCTCGAATTCGCGAAGAGGATCGCGCCGTCGCGGTCGACCTCCAGCACGGCAATCGTCGTCTGTCGCCGGGGTGCCGGGGTCGCGGATCCCGCCCTGCGAACGGCTTCCCGAAGCTCGTCCAATTCGAACGGCTTTTCGATGAATTTTGACACGTGGTGCTTCTGGGCTTCGTTCCTGAGATCGAACGACGGGTACCCGGTGATCAGAATGGTTCGCAGCTCCGGTACCACGGCCCGGAGCGCCTCGGAAACGTGCAAGCCGTGAACCTGGCTCTTGAGCATCCAATCGGCGACCAGAACTTCCGGGCGAAACCGGCTGCCGACGGAAATCGCGTCGCGCCCGCTGGCCGCCGTGCGAACTTCGTGATCGTCTCGCAACAGCGCCCGACTCAGGTGGTCCCGATACCGCTCTTCGTCGTCAACCACAAGAACCTTTGACATGGTTTGTTCCTCCACGGCCCGCTAGCAGGGCAAGTCAATTGTAAACGTGGTCCCCCGTTCCAGGCTACTCTCCACGTCGATTCGTCCACCGTGTGCCTCAACGATACCGTGCACGACGCCTAGGCCGAGCCCGGTGCCCTCTTCCTGGCGACGCGTCGTGTAGAACGGGTCGAAGACGTGGACACCTTTATTTGCCGAGGGTTTCGGCCGACGGCTCGGAGCCGGTCCCCTTTTTCAACGGACAGTCAGGCTGCTTGTAACGAAGGCGGCGATGTGGCGGCGCATTTCACAGGTCTGAAGGCGTGCTCGTCGCTTGCGCGCTGCTCGGGGCCGTTGCTCGTCGGCGCGCACGGAACGGCTTGGCCATCCGTCGGTGGACGGGAAAGCCAATCGGGGCTTCTTGCGCCGGGGCGGACGGATTCCGCGCTATCGGACGGACGCGCGGTGAGCGGCCCCCGCTGATCCAGAACCCGCAGGGCACTCCCGGAATCTAGCGGCTTCCATAGCGGGCTGGACCCTGCTATACTGAGGGTTTAACCTGGGTAGGTCGATACCTACTTCAACGCGGCCCGCTTCGGGGAAAGCAGCAAAGCGAACTCCTTTACCGAGGAAAACCCGATGAAAACTGCCCGCAAGCTCGACG
>JBHHZX010000065.1:0-13295 GCA_046758265.1 Phycisphaerae bacterium | reverse complement strand
CGACACCCCCCCGCGGGGGGGGGTGGTGAACGCGGCGGGGTTGGGGGGGCGGGGGGCGCGCGACGCGACCCGGCCGTTCTTCCTGTACCTGCACTACATGGACGTGCACGATCCGTACAGGGCGAGCGAGGTCTACGTTGACCCGCTAGTGGACGCCGTCGAGAAACTGCCCGACAAGCGTCCGCTGACGCGGAGTGAGACCAAGCGACACGGGCGGTTCTTCAACAAGTCGGCCGTCGCCTACCGGAATTTGCCGCGGCACAAGCGACTCTTTCCGTACGCCGACTACTGGCAGGCGCGCTACGACGCCGGTGTCCCACAAGTGAACCAGCACTTGGACGCCTTGCGCGTAAAGTTGGAGGAAATGGGGCTCTGGGACGATGCGTATGTGATCCTGACCTCGGACCACGGGGAATCGCTCGGCGAACACCTGCTCTGGGCCCATGGACTGAGCGCCCACCAGGACCAGTTGCACGTCCCGCTGATCCTGCGCTGGCCGGGCAAGCTGCCCGCCGGCAAACGCGTCCCGCAGACGGTGCGTCTCTTCGACATCATGCCGACGTTGCTCGAACAGCTCCGGATCCGGCCTACCGAAGAACTTCAAGCAAGGTCGCTGCTGGGCCTGATCCGCGGTGACACCCATCAATCGCTCCCGGCCTTCGCCGAAGCCGTCAAGAAGAAGCCGGGGCAAAAGGCCTTCGTGCTGGCGGGGTGGAAGCTGCTGGCGCATACCGACGAAGGTCGCTGCGAGCTTTACAACCTCGACGACGACCCGACCGAGCAGCACGATCTCGGCCAGCAATACCCCCGACGGGTCGCCGAGCTGAAACGGGTACTCGAATTACAGATGGCGGAGAACCGCGCCCTTGGCGCAGGCGTCAAAGTTCGGCACGGCGAGGTCAGCGAAGAGGAACTCCGTCGCTTCCAGGCCCTCGGCTACCTGGGCGGCGACGACGAGGACGACGAGGAGGAGGGGGATGAGATGGAAGAGGGTCCAAAGCCGAGCCGGGGAAAAGCGCGGCCACCGTGAGTTCCGCCGTTTGGGCAAAAGGGGACATTCCTGCTTTTCGTGTGGCGGGAGGTCTGGCCCGTTCCTTTTTGTTGACGGTCCTCGTTTATTTCTCTTCTTGCCCTTCGTGTAGAGCAACATCCGGCTGAGCCATTCCACGATGGCGACGGAAAGCTGGACGGTGCAACATGTCGGTGCTATGGTGCCGGCAGCGGCGATGTGAACGTCTTGGCCTCCGTACGTGACCGGGCGAACGACTTGATGTTGGTCAGAAGCAGTGCTGCGCTGGTGCTCGGGGGAATGCTGGCGGCGGTTCCCGCTGGCCGAGGTCAAGCCCCCTTCTCATTCGCGCCCCATCTCGATCTGGATGCCCCCGCCCGCACCCTGTGTATCGGCGATGTGCTCGTCGAGGGTCGGACGGTTCGGGTCAATGGAGCGGATTCGGCTCGGCCCGCAAAGGCTTTCCTTTTCGACTGGGGCGACAGCCAGACCACGGAAGCCTGGTTCCCGACGGCGCACACCTACGCGCACGCGGATCGCAACTACGTGCTTGCAGTAACGGCAAGATACCCCGATCGGACGGACACCGTCACAGCCGATGTCCGATTTGTCCCGACGCGATATACGTGCAAGCGTATTTCCACCGTGCCGCGCCGCGTGTTCATCCCGCGTGAGGCCGTCGCGCTCGGCTCGACCATGCCGGGCTACGAACCCCCGCGAGAACTGACCTGTTTTGAGGATGCCGACCTGCGTACGGTGCCGCGGGAGGTAATCGAGTACGCGCTCGACGTCGGCCACCACATCCAGATGGACCTGTGCAACGGAAACGTCACCAGCAAGGCGGCTGCACGGCAGGTCGTCCTCAAGCAGACGCGGGTCGGCGGGTGCGGCTCGCTGTGGTTCACCGATCCTGTCTCATTCGTGTGCCACCCGAGCTACTTGGGTGGCCAGGTCGACTTCTCGTCTCTGCTGCACGAGCTGGCCCACAACCTCACGCTCAACTCGCCCGCCGGTTATCGCTTCGGCGGCAAGACGGACGGGCCCATGAACACGATCGTCTCGGAGACGCTCGCCCAGATCTTTCAGCACGCCACGATCCATACAATACTCAACTCCGACCGGCGCTTCGGCCTGTCCGACGAGCTTTGCCGGCGCCTGCGAGCGAGCGGGATCAAGTCCATCGGGGTCGTCCGTGAGGCTTATCGAGACTTTCTGGCCGATCCGCGGCAGTACACGACGTACAATGATCCGGCCACCAAGCACGACGACACCTTCAACACGTTCATGACCGTCGCGTATGTCTTCTGCGAGCTGGCCGAGAAACGCGGCGACTACCGAACACCGCTCAAGCGGATGATGCGCCTCATGCACACATTCTCCGTAGCCGACCGTCAGCGGTTCCAGCAGCGCGAGAACGAACCCTTCCGCGCCAGCTTCCTGGTGGCTGCGATGTCATACGGCTTCGATACCGACCTGCGCGACAGGTTCCGCGGACTCAACTTTCCTGTCTCGGATGAAATCTATACCGAGCTCCCGGCGCGCATGAAGGGTTCCGGCGGATGATTTGCGCGTGTCGGGTCCGCTGGCGTGCCACGGCCAGCGAGACTGCGAATGAATACGAATTCGCCCGGCGAGTCTCGGCGACCTCAGAGCGGTGGACGTAGAGCCGGTCGGCCGGGATTCGAAGCGGCTGGTCAAGGCGACGCTGAGCAAGGACCTGCGGGAAAGCTCATCGAGGACTGGAAGGCCCGCGAAAGAGGGGCGCTAGGCATCATCGTAATACGCATTACGATTGATTCGTACGCTCGCACGAACAGAGCCGCGCCCGTTAGGAAGCGGTCTCTGCCACGTAGGCTGCCGCTCGCTAACGGTCGCGGCTCCGACCTGGAGCGCATGAACTAATCAGAATACGTATAAACGATGAGTTGCGCGGCACCCCGCGTATTGATCGCGATTCCGACGGGACGGTCGAGTTCCGAACCAGCAAGAAGCTCGCGGAGGGGATCGCCCGTGCCATCGGTCAGGAATGAGCCGGGGGTGATCCCCGAAAACCGGGCCTGAACGGCGGGGCTCGCTGCTCAAAGCTCAACGCACTGGCGGCGTGATTGGCTTCCGGCGGCAGGTGCCGCTCTATCTCGGTACAATCATTAGTTCGGGCGACGTGTGACGGTTTCGCGAGAACAGCGCCGCTTGAGCCTTCGAGCAGAGGGTGTTTCTGTGGAACCGATTTATCTTGATTACAACGCGACGACGCCGCTGGACCCGGCCGTGGTCGAGGCCATACGGCCGTATCTCGAGACCCATTTCGGCAATCCGTCGAGCAGCCACGTCTACGGCGTGCGGGCTAAGCAGGCCGTTGAGACGGCACGACGACAGGTTGCAGAGATGTTGGAGGCGCGCCCGGATGAGATCGTATTCACCAGCGGCGGCACCGAGTCGAACAACCTCGCGATCCGCGGCGTCGCCCACTCGCTGCGACCCAAGGGGAACCACATCATCACTTCCGCTATCGAGCATCCGGCGGTCAGCGAGGTCTGCCGCTATCTCGAATCGCGGGGCTTTCGCGTAACGTTCGTGCCGGTGGACGAGACCGGCCGTGTGGATCCCGCCGAGGTTGAAAAGGTGATCACGCCGGCGACGATTCTTGTCACCGTGATGCATGCCAACAATGAAGTCGGAACGATCCAGCCCATCCGGGAGATCGCCGAGATCGCCCACCGACATGAGGTGCTCGTGCACACGGACGCCGCCCAGTCGGTTGGCAAAATCCCCGTGAAGGTTGACGAGCTCGGGGTGGATCTGCTCTCCGTGGCCGGCCACAAGCTCTATGCGCCCAAGGGAATCGGGGCGCTTTACATCCGAACCGGCGTCAGGCCGGAAAAGCTCATCTTCGGCGCTGACCACGAGCGCGGTTGGCGCGCCGGCACGGAGAACGTGCTCGAAATCGTGGGACTCGGAAAGGCCTGCGAACTGGTGAGCGAGCGGCTGGAGCAGCGGGCGGAGCACATGCGGAAGCTGCGCGACAGGCTTTACGAGGGCATCGCGGCCCAAATCCACGATGTACGTCTGAACGGTCACCCTGAGCTGCGCCTGCCCAACACGCTGAGCCTGAGCTTCCGCGGCGTCGAGGCGAACACCATCCTTTCGGAATTGACGGAAGTCGCCGCTTCGGCGGGCGCGGCGTGCCACGCCGACGAGGTGGTGATGTCGCCCACGCTGGAGGCCATGAAAGTGCCTGTGGATTTCGCTATGGGTACCATTCGGTTTTCGACCGGCGCGCTGCTCACCGAGCCGGAGGTCGACCGGGCTGTCGAGGCCGTTGCGGCCGTGGTCGAAAGACTCAGGCCGGACAGTGGGGAAGTCGTTTGCGAGGTCGCCGGCGGGGAAAAGGTCAAGCTCACCCGTTTCACGAGCGGGCTGGGCTGTGCCTGCAAGCTCCGTCCCCAAGCACTCGAGAAAATCCTGGCCGCCCTACCCCCCATCGCTCACCATCCGAATGTGTTAGTCGGAACCGACACGGTTGACGACGCGGCGGTGTACAAGCTCACGGACGACGTAGCGGTCGTGCAGACGGTCGACTTCTTCACGCCGGTGGTGGACGACCCGTTCAGCTTCGGTGCGATCGCGGCGGCGAACTCGTTGAGCGACATCTATGCGATGGGCGCGCAGCCGCTTTTCGCGTTGAGCATTGTGGGCTTTCCATCCAATCGCTTGCCACTGGCCGTGCTCGAGGAAATCCTGCGGGGCGGGCGCGAGGTCGCCGAGAGGGCCGCTGTCGCCATCGTCGGCGGCCACACCGTGGACGATCCCGAGCCGAAGTTTGGATTGGTCGTAACCGGTGTTGTCCATCCGGACGAAGTGTGGACCAACGCCGGGGCGCTGCCCGGCGACGTGCTCATCCTGACCAAGCCGCTCGGCCTGGGTATTCTGACGACCGCACTCAAGGCGGGCTTGCTCGATCGGGCCGGCGAAGAGCGGATTGAGAGCATCATGACGGCGTTGAACAAGACGGCGGCGGACGTGCTGCGCAACTTCGAAGTTCACGCCTGCACGGACGTGACCGGCTTCGGGCTGCTGGGCCATCTCCGGGAGATGTCGGCCGCCAGCGGGGTGGACGTGGAGATCGACCACCGCGCTTTGCCAATCATCGACGGCGCCGCGGAACTGGCCACCGGCGGGACGGTGCCCGGCGGAACGCGCAACAACAAGGCGTTTGTGGAGCCGCACGTGAGCTGGGCCAGCGACGTTTCCGAAACAGATCGGATTCTGGCATGCGACGCGCAGACGTCCGGGGGCCTGCTGGTCGCTATTCCGGATAAACAGGCAGATGATGCCGTTCGGGCGCTACGCGACGCCGGTGTGCAAACCGCCGCTGTCATCGGCCGGTTCACGCAGCGGGGGTCGGGCCAGATTGTGGTTCGCTAACAGTCTATCGCAAGAGCGTAGCGCCGGACCTCCGAGTCCGGCGAATCAGCGAGGGAGATTCATCATGAAGCACGGCGCGAGAAACCAGTTGGAAGGCGAAGTCGTCGAGATCAAGAAGGGGCAGGTCATGTGCCAGGTCAAGGTCAACGTCCCGACCCCCTCGACGATCAGCTCGGTGATGACGCTCGATTCTCTGGCGGCCCTGGGCATCGAGAAAGGAAGCAAGGTAAAGGCTGTCGTGAAGGCGGTGAACGTGCTGCTGATTGCAGAGTGAGGAGCAACGCGCGTCGATGTGCAATGGTAGGCTCTGCTATGCGGATCGTTTTCGCGGCGAGATGATCCGGATAGCGGACCGTATCTGTCCGTCGAAAAAGGGGACTGGCTCCGAGCCGTCGGCCGAAACCCTCGGTGAATAAAGGTGTCTGGGAGGTGCCTGTCCCCTTTTTCAACGGACGCCCGTAGCTTCCTACTCGTTTCGGGGCGTGTCGCCGAACAGGGCCTCGTTCATGCTGCCGGAGCGGAAGCCGCGGAGGTCGAGCGTCACGTACTGGTAGCCGAGCTCACGCAGCTTCTTGTCAACCTTCGCTCGAAACTGCGGGTCAGCGAAGCGGTTGATTTCCGCCGGTGGAACCTCAACGCGGGCGAGGCTGTCGTGGTGCCGAACGCGGCACTCGCGGAAACCCAGCTCCCGCAAGAAGCCTTCGGCCGCGTCGATCCGGCGCAGCTTCTCGGGGGTGATTCGCTCGCCGTACTGCACGCGCGACGACAGACAGGGCGAAGCAGGCTTATCGTGAATTGAGAGGCTCAGTTCGGCGGCGATTTCGCGCAGCTCGGCCTTGGTGATGCCGCAGTCGGCCAAGGGGGAACGGACGGCGCGCTCGTCGCCGGCCTTCAGGCCGGGGCGGTAGTCGCCGAGATCGTCTGCATTCGCGCCGCAGATGACCGTAGCGAAGCCGCGTTCGGCGGCCAGCTTCGTGAGGCGCGTGTAGAGTTCAGTTTTGCAGAAATAGCAGCGGTCGGCCGGGTTGGCCAGATAGTTCTCGTCTTCGAATTCCTCTGTGTCGAAGATTTCGTGCGCGGCGCCGATCTCGGCGGCGAGTCCGGCAACCGCGTCGAGCTCTGCGCGCGGGACGCTCGGGCTGCGACCCGTGATCGCCAGAACCTTGTCGCGGCCGAGTGTCAACACGGCGACCTTCAACAGCAGCGCGCTGTCTACGCCGCCGGAGAACGCGACCACAACCGAGCCGAGTTCCCGGAGGCGACGCTGTAGAGCGGCGTATTTTTTGGTCGTCATGGGTTGCATTGGTTATCCACGATGGTTCGGAGCATTTTTCGGGGCGACGAGGGATTGTAGTCCACTCCGGCCGGCACGCAGGCCGGCTGCTACACTTTCTGCGGGAGACCGGCCGCTACACTTTCCGCGGGAGGCCGGCCGCTACACTTTCCACCGGGGCGGGCGCCTACGTTCTTCATCGGGGCCCGCCGCTAAATAAGCGTACGCGATTCGGCGGCGCGTTGCTCGGAACCCCAAACGTGAGCGCGGAGCCTTGGCCGCTCGCTTGCGCTCGCGGTTCTGATTGGCGGCGCACGATCGCGCACGGTGATTTAGATCCTACGCCTTAAGCATGTTCCTCAGCACAAACTGCAGCACGCCGCCGTGGCAGTAGTACTCGACCTCGACCGGCGTATCCACGCGGCAGCGGACGGTGAATTCAGTTTTCTTGCCCGTATTGGGGTGCGTCGCGACGACCGTCAGGTCCTGCTGCGGTCTGAGGTCGTCGTTGAGGCCCGGAACGTCGAACACCTCGTGGCCGGTCAGGCCGAGTGACTCGCGGGTCTGGCCGTCCTTGAATTGCAGCGGAAGCACCCCCATGCAGACCAGGTTGGTGCGGTGGATGCGCTCGAAACTGGCGGCGATCACGGCCCGGATGCCGAGCAGCAGCGTGCCTTTCGCAGCCCAGTCGCGCGAGCTGCCCATCCCGTAGTCTTTGCCGGCCAGCACGATGAGCGGCGTGCCCTGCTCCTTATACCTCATGGCGGCTTCGTACACGCTGGTTTGATTGCCGCTGGGCAGGTGGATCGTGACGCCCCCCTCGGTGCCGGGGGCCAGCAGGTTGCGCAGCCGCACGTTGGCAAACGTGCCGCGGGCCATGACGCGGTCGTTCCCGCGGCGGGAGCCGTAGCTGTTGAACTCCGGCGGCTCGACGCCGTGCTCCTGGAGATAGCGTCCGGCGGGAGATTCCGGCGCGATGTTGCCGGCAGGGCTGATGTGGTCGGTGGTGACGCTGTCGGCCACCATCAGCAGGCAACGCGCGTGTTTGAGCGCGGTGATCGGGGGCGCCTCGGGGGCAAGATCGATGAAGAACGGCGGCTCCTGGATGTAGGTGCTGTCCTCGCTCCAGTCGTAGACTTCGCCGCCGGTTACCTTGATCTGCCGCCACTGCTCGCTGCCCGTGAAGACGTCGGCGTAGCGGGTCTCGAACATCTGTGACGTGACGAACTGCGCGACGGCTTGGTCGAGTTCGTCCTGTGTCGGCCAGATGTCGCGCAGATGGACATCGTGGCCGTCTCGGTCCGTTCCGAGCGAATCCGCGGCCAGGTTGATGTCGGTCGTGCCCGCGAGCGCATAGGCTACGACGAGAGGCGGCGAGGCCAGATAATTGGCTCTAGTCTGCGGGCTGACGCGGCCTTCGAAGTTGCGGTTGCCGCTGAGCACGGCGCTGACGACCAAGTCGTTTCGGACGACCGCTTCGCGAATGGGAGCCGGCAGCGGCCCGCTGTTGCCGATGCACACCGCGCAGCCGTAGCCCACGGTGTGGAAGCCGAGCTGTTCCAGGTACGGCGTCAGACCGGCCTTGTCCAAATAGTCGGAGACGACGCGCGAGCCGGGCGCGAGGCTGGTCTTGACCCAGGGCTTGACCTTGAGACCTTTTTCGACCGCCTTCTTCGCGACCAGACCGGCGCCGAGCATGACCGCGGGGTTGGAAGTATTGGTGCAGCTCGTGATCGCGGCGATGACCACCGCGCCGTGCCGCAAGTCGAAGCTGTCGCCGTTCGCCTTCACGGTGACCGTCCGGTTCAGGTCGGCTTCAGGAAGCTCGAAGCCGCGCTCGGCGATCGGGGTCCGCAGGCTGGCGTTGAAGGCGCTCTTCATCTGTGAGAGCGCGACGCGATCCTGCGGCCGCTTGGGGCCCGACAGGGCGGGCTCGACCGTGCTGATGTCCAATTCGAGTATGTCGGAGTATTTCGGATCGGGGCTGTCGCTGGTGCGGAACAGCCCCTGCTCTTTGCAGTAGCGCTCGACTAGATCGAGTTCGTCCGCGCTGCGACCGGTCAGACGCAGGTAGATCAGCGTTTGTTCATCGACCGGGAAGAAGCCCATCGTGGCCCCGTACTCCGGGGCCATGTTGGCGATGGTGGCACGGTCGGCGAGCTTCATGTTCGCCAGCCCGTCGCCGAAGAACTCGACAAATTTGCCGACGACGCCGTGCCGGCGGAGCATTTCGGTCACGCGGAGGACCAGGTCGGTGGCGGTGGCCCCTTCGGGTAGCGTGCCGGTCAGACGGAAGCCGACGACCTGCGGCATGAGCATGTACATCGGCTGGCCGAGCATGGCGGCCTCGGCCTCGATGCCGCCGACACCCCAGCCCAGCACGCCCAGCCCGTTGATCATGGTCGTGTGGCTGTCGGTGCCGACGAGCGTATCGGGCATGGCGACCGGTTCGCCGTCCATGTCGCGACGCAGGACGACCTTCGCCAGGTACTCCAGGTTGACTTGGTGAATGATACCCGTGGCCGGCGGGACGACGCGGAAGTTGTCGAAAGCGTTCTGGCCCCAGCGGAGGAACTCGTAGCGCTCGCGATTGCGGTGGAATTCAAGCTTGGCGTTGAGGTCGAGCGCCTCACTAGTGCCGAAGTGATCCACCTGCACGGAGTGGTCGATGACGAGGTCGGCGGGGATCTGCGGGTTGATGTGCTTCGGGTCGCCGCCGAGCCGCTGCATCGCGGAGCGCATCGCAGCGAAGTCCACCAGGGCGGGCACGCCGGTGAAGTCCTGCAAGACGACACGGGCGCATTTGAAGGGGATTTCCTGGTCGCCGGGATTGGCGGCATCCCAGGTGGCCAGGGCTTTAACGTGGTGGTCGAGCACGCAGAAGCCCTCCACGTTGCGCAACACGGCTTCGAGCAGGACGCGGATCGAATAGGGCAGCTTCGAGATGGGCCCAACGCCGGCCTGTTCGAGGGCCCCGAGACGATAGATCGTGATGTCCCCGCCGTTGGTCCTGAGTTTCCCACGTGCACCAAAAAGATCGTTTTGCGCGGTCATCGCCCTAGGTCTCCGTCTGGGCACGAAGCCCGATACGGCTTGTGGCTATTGATACAGAAGTTTAGCAGGCACCGGCGGACAAATCGACGGGCTGGATTGCCGCGTGGACGATTCGCCGCCCCGTCCACAGAATCCGCGGGCCGGTGCGCGCGCCGCCGGCTTCCGTCGGCGCGGGCGAAAGCCCGTCGCTCTTTTTGACCTCCACGGGACTACTCCTGATAAAATCAGCAACGATCCCTTCGCACCCGGAAAACGGGTGGGGACAGACCCGTCCGAGGAGACACGGTGGAGCGCGAAAAACTCGACATTATCTTTGCAATGCCGCACCCGGACGATATCGAGATCACGTGCGGCGGCACGATCGCCAAGCTGGCCAAGCTGGGCCACAAGGTCGGCGTCGTGCACCTCACCGACGGCGAGCCGACGCCGTTGGGAACGCCGGAAGCGCGCGCGGCCGAGTGCGCCGACGCCGCGAAGATTCTGGGCGTTGCGCATATGGAGACGCTGCCGCTGACGAATCGGGAGCTAATGGACTGCCGGGAGAACCGCTACGCGGTCGCCACCGTCTTTCGCCGGCATCGGCCGAGAATCGTGGTCGCGATGGCGGGGCGTACGCCGGCGGCCTCGCCCGACCATTACCAGTCGCAGCTCCTGGTGGAGGCAGCCCGGTTCTACGCGCAGCTCACCAAGTGGGACGACCGCTTCGACAACACACCGCCGCACCGCATCGACTGGCTCTGGTACCGGCCGACCCCCAACGCCCCCGAAATACCCCACTGGCACGCGACCTTCGTGGTGGACACCACCGAGGTCTACGAGCAGAAAGTCGCTGCGATTTCGGCGTACAAGTCGCAGTTTCCGCCCGACCGGCTCAAGCGCCTGCTGCACCGCGTGCGTGGGTGGGACGCCCTCCAGGGCGGACGCTGCGGGTTCGAGTACGGGGAACTGTTCGCGTTGCCGCATCCGCTTCCGCTGCCGGATCCGGTGACGCATTTCAAAGGTTTTGAGGTTCCGCTCGGTCCGCCGTCGCTGGTACCAAAGCCGTAGGGCCTCCTATCGCACCTAGGCCGTCCGGGCAGGCGGTCTTGGCGCGACTGTCTCTTTTGACAGGCCGCACAACGGACTAAACTTGCCGCGCTACAACCACCAGCTGCGAAGGCGATTTATGCCCGGAGGGCCGACCCCGCTCGATTCCGACAGTGCTTTGACCGCAGCCGGCGACAGAACCACAAGGGCGTGGTGGTCGGCTATCATCCTGACGGCCATCGTGATCCGGCTGCCCTTCGCCCTGGAATCGGGCCTCACCGGCGACGAGGCGAACTATGTGCTCATCGCGCAGTGCGCGGCGGGCGACATCCTTACGGGCGCTGCGTTGGATCCTTCCAACCCGCCGCTATTCATGTTGGCACTGCACGGCCTGATGAATGTCGTCGGCGATCGAATCTGGGCGCACAGGCTGATGACCGTCGTGATGAACGTCGCCGGCATCGTCTTGATGACCCTGCTATTTCGACGCTGGGTGGGCGCCAAGGCTGCCGTCTTGGCGGGCCTGCTGGCGGCGATGCATCCTTGGCAGACATACATGGCGACGGAGGTGCGCGGTTATGCACTGGCGGGAGTCTGTGCAGCGGCGGCGCTGGAGGCCGGGGACCGCTTTGAACGCAAGGGATCGGTCAGCGCTGTTGCGTGCTGGGCGCTCGCCTGTGCCGCCGGATTCTGGACGCATTACAGCATGGCCGTTGTCGCGCTGGTCACGGGCGTGTACACGCTCGTCCGCATTCGCCGTAATCGCCGACATGTGCTCGCATGGTGCCTCGCAGGTAGCGCGGCTGCCGCGATCATGCTTTTATGGCTGCCGCTTATGCTGCGGCAGCAGATCCACCCGGGCGCAGGACCTGCACACTTCTGGCATCTCGCTGGTCTGCCGATCATCCAATGCCTCGGCACGACGTACCTCAGGCCTGCAATTTCACTCACCTGGATGGTGATCGGCGGACTCGCCGCCGCGATCGTGTACGGGCTCGTGGGATTGATGGGCATCGCCCATCTCTTTCGCGTCCATCGCCGCGCGTTGCTGCTCGTCATCGGATTGCTGGCGGCGACCGTTGTCGTTCCAGTGGCGCGCTCCGTCGCGATCGGATCGCTGGCGTTCTCCGCGCGCTACACGTTCGTGGCCAACGTGACCGCCCTGCTGCTACTGGCGTGCGGATTGACGGCGCTTCGGCCGCGCCCACGGCGCATCGCAATGATCTGCATTATCGCCCTGAGTTGCGTAAGCCTGGCGCAGCTCCGATGGGTGTACGTTGGTCGATCGTTACCGGCAGAAATGACCGCCAAGGCGCAGGCGGAAATCCCAGACGGCGAAGCCGTGCTCTTTCCGCACGTGGTCGACGCGCTGCGCGCCCGATTCTACGCCGGCGGTGGTTTTCCCCATGCGTTCGTGCAGGGAAGCGAAGCTGGCAAGGTGGGCTTCCTTCGACCGGGCGCGACCTGGCGCGACGTGGCCGATGCCAGGTTCTATCGGCCGGAGACCTTCTTTACACGGGAGGCCCGCGCGCAACTGCACACATTCGGCGCGGTTTGGTATCTGCAATCGAAGCGTTCGGACGCCCTTCCCCCAGTGCTTGGGACCGCATATCAGCTCGATCGAATCGTAACGCTGGCGCCGGGAGGCCAGTTTGGCCAGGAGCGGCCGCTCAGGCTGATCCGCTTTTGCCGAATCGCCAGCGCCCCGGCCCCGTCCAACCAAGGCGCTTAGCGTGCGCACCTCAGAGCCGATCCGGACGCAGCCGCCCTGGCCATGATGCCGACCCAAGTAGCCTGACTCGCGTCTCGCTTTCGCCACGCTGCGGAGCACCTCGTTCTCGCGCTGCGGCTTGACCCCCTCGCGTAGCTGACCGGAGAGAGTTTCCTCCTTCACTCGATTGCGCCATGCCCCAGCGCGCCGGCAAAAAGGCCGGCGGGGTTGCTGCCCACCGGCCTTGCAAGGCGGTCTCTGCTTTTAGGACACGCTGCCCTTCACCCACTCGGTCGAGACCGATTTCGGACGGGTGATCGCGGTCCCCATGGCCCGGTTGATGATCAACTGGGACAACATTCCCATGGAGCGCGACACCGAGAAGAGCACCGTGTAATACGCGAACTCCTTCAAGCCGTAGTGGTACAACAGTGCGCCGGAGCCGGCGTCCACATTTGGCCAGCAGTTGGCGATCGGGGCCTTGCCGGCCTTGACCCGCTCTTCCGAGTACTCCTGCAGCACCTTCGGCACGACCTCATAGACCCGCGCGACCGTCTGGAAGACCGGATCGTCGGCCAGGTGCTCCTTGCCGAACTCGAGGAACCCTGCATAGCGCGGATCGGTCACGCGCAAGACCGCGTGGCCGTAGCCGGGGATCACCTTGCCGCTGCGGAGGGTCTCGAAGGCGAAGTCGCGCAACTGCTGCCCGGACGGAACACCGCTGAACTTCTCCGTCAACTCGAGGATCCAGCCGAGGCATTCCTGGTTGGCCAGACCGTGCAGCGGACCGGCCAGCC